>NZ_JBEPWZ010000066.1:0-12727 GCF_041642155.1 Fodinibius sp. | reverse complement strand
CGCCAGCCTGGATGCCGGGGCGGACCGGGGTGCTTTTTTCCGTCCGGAAATAGGTGATGAAGTCGTTGTGGGGTTTATCAACAGCGATCCGCGACACGCTGTGGTGTTAGGCATGTTGAATAGCAGCGCCAAACCCGCTCCTATTACCGCTCAGGACGACAATCACGAGAAAGGATTTACTACCCGCAGTGGTATGCGTCTTCATTTTAATGACGATACCAACACCATCACCATCGACACCCCGGCGGGCAACAGCCTGCAACTGGATGAGCAGGGGACAAAAATTGAGATTAACGACCAGAACAGCAATAAGATTACACTGGATACGGCAGGGATTACGCTGGACAGTCCGAATAATGTTGAAATAAAGGCCGGCGTCAACCTGACCTTGTCGGCAGCGGCATCTTTATCCATTGGAGGGGCCACGCTTTCGGTAAATGCCGATGGAAGCGTCGGTATAGAGGGGGCGGCCACCAAGCTGTCGGCGCAGGGGATAACCGAGATCAGTGGATCGCTGGTCAAAATCAATTAACCGATAAATCCAATACATATGCCTTCAGCAGCCAGAATAAGTGATATGCATACCTGTCCCATGGTTACGGGAACGGTACCTCATGTGGGAGGTCCGATTACCGGACCCAGTGTGCCTACCGTGATGATCGGCAACATGCCGGCCGCCGTGGTAGGCGATCTGCTCACGTGCACAGGTCCCCCGGATACCATCGTAAAAGGTTCGGCAACCGTGATGATTGGCGGGCGACCAGCCGCTCGACAGGGAGATTTGACTGCCCATGGCGGCGTAATTGTAGCGGGATTTCCCACCGTGCAAATCGGGGGCTAATACACATAAAAAGAAAGCAATGAAGAATTCACAAAAATCATTTCTTGGTACCGGATGGTCTTTTCCGCCCACTTTCGACCACGAAACAGGGTCAGTGGAGATGGTAAGTAATGAGGAAGATATTAAACAGAGCCTGGATATTTTGTTATCCACCAGCCTTGGGGAACGGGTGATGCAGCCTTTATATGGCTGTAATCTTGCCGACTATCTTTTTGAATCGTTGAGCAGTTCTGTGATCGGGTATATTAAAGACCGGGTTAAAAACGCGATCCTTATTTATGAGCCGCGCATCATTGCTGAGAAGATAGAAGTGACGCCTGATGAATCATTCGACCTGATTGAAGGCCGTTTCACCATCATCGTGGAATATACGATTCCAGGTACCAACTCCCGGTTTAATTATGTGTATGATTTTTATGAAAATGAAGCGTTAAAACCGGTCTGATATTACCGGCTAAAAAGATCCTAATGAGAGAATGCGAAAACCTGATACATCCCTTTCAACATGACCCCGGCGTAAGCCAGAGGCAACGGGTATTGGAAGATCTGCTTTCCGGATCTGCCGATATCGACGGCCGTACCCTGGCCGATCTGCTGGATTATTTCATGCAGCTGTCGCGGCACATCAAATTTTATGAGGAGGATCTTTCTGTTCATGACTGGCAGCCGTTTTTTAAAAAAAGCCTGCCCTTTACAGTGGCCTCCATTACCAAATTCAATGGCGATTCGATCCACGAAAATCTCGCCTTTTACCACCAGCTATTCCAAAAAAATCCCTCCTCATCTGGATTACAGCTTTTAGTGCACTTCCTTTACTACCGGTTGATTAATCCCCTTAACACCTGGCAGATGCAGACACAGGGAAGCGAATTACCGGTCGCGTTTGCACTGGAAAAGCTCATAAAAGACAAGCTGCAGCTGCCGGTAAAGGAATTTATAAAATACACCAACGCGGCGGTGAAATGGTATTGTATCAAGCCGGTGGACTGGCAGAGGCTGCAAGAAAACGAGGTCTGGGATCTTTATCCTTCCGATTTGTACGAATCTGACGAAAGCTTTAAAACCGGGGCCAGCACTCAGAGAGATCGAACAATCGCTCTTTATGATGCCATCCGGGGCCTGTCTCCTGCTTTTCTTAATGTCATGCGCCTGGTAGCCGATGCCGCCGCCACAAGTATGGATCAAAGCCTGATTCCTCTGAAAGCGGAGCTCCGGGAACAGCATCAGCCTCACCTGGCCGTGCTGTTTGCATTTTTAAAACTGTTTCAACATCTGCAAAGTGATCTGAACCGTTTTACTAAAAAGCATCTCGACTTTTTTTACAAACAGGTGCTGCGGCTGGAAAGCCGTGATGCCACGCCCGACCAGGCTCATATTATTTTTGAAATTCAGAAACAACTGGACAGCTATCTCCTGGAAAAAGGGTTACAGGTAAAAGACGGGAAAGACGATAACAAGGCCGAGGTGCTGTTTGAACTCGATGATGAGATCGTGGTCAATAAAGCCCAGGTAGCAGATAAACGTACTTTGTTCCTTAATAACCAGGCGGTGTCGGATACCACCTGCGTGGAAGGAGTCTATATGGCACCCGATGCCGGCAAAGCCGACGGCATCGACAAGGATTTCCCAGAAGGCGGTCCCCAAAGTTTTGCCACGCTGGGCGGGAAATACAGCAAGTACACCGACCCCGAACACGGGTTTATCAAGCCATATCCCAGTGCACGGCTGGGGTTCATCCTGGCTTCGCCGGTACTGCTGCTGAATGAAGGAAAGCGAACGGTTGAAATCACGCTGGCATGCGAGTTAAAAGATGATCTATGTGGTGAAATCAAGGTTTCCGCGGGCGGGTCTTCAAGCTGTTGTGATGATAACGGGGAAGAAGAAAGCGAAACGTTCATCGCGTATCCGTCTTTTGCAGCTTCCAAAGAATTTTACGACCAGGTTAAAGATTCACTCAACCAAATTTATTACTACATCAACCGAGACCTGGTGGCCCAGGCGGTAAAAAAGGGGGTAAGCAAAAGTACCGTAGACAAACTTAATAATCTGCTGATTGTACAACCTGAAGAGGGAGAAGAAGAAAAAAAACTCTGTTATTGTCCCCGGGAAGAAAGGTTATACGAAATTACTACACCGGAAAATGATTTTAAAGATGAGTTTAGTACGGACGAATTAACCATATTGAACGATCTCTTTCCGCCGCGTAAAGCGCTCAGCGTGCTGTTCAGTGGGGAAAAAGAGTGGTTGGCTCCCAGCGATCCGGTCGATATCAGCCTCGCTCCCAACGCCCTGCCCGTCAGCGGTAAGTTTGTTATAACGATCACAGCTACCCTCGAAGCCGACAAGCCGGCCATCACTTTTTACGATAAGGAACAGCTTAAAGAAAATTTCGATACCTCCCGGCCGCTGGTAAAAATTGAGCTGGATGATAAAATTAAAATTGAGCCTCCGTCAGATGATGAAGAAGAAAACGGCGATTCCTACTCCAAAGAATGTTGCCTTGAAAAGGGCGACGCGAGTGAGCCGGATGTTTCCCTCTATCACTTTTTCCGGAATGTGATCATCAATGATACGACCATTGATGTAGAGGTTTGCGGGCTTAAAAACTTCGTGGTACAAAATGATGAAAGCGTGCAGGATGTGAACAGTCCTATTTACCCGTTCGGGACCAGGCCGGAGGTTATCGGCTTTGACGTGGTAAATCCCCGGGAAGGGAGTGACAAAAATCTTGTCGGCCCCAATTTTTACATTGGCAGCGAGGAAATATTGCTCAAAAAGTGGGAGCAGATCTGCATCAACCTGAATTGGGAAAATAAACCTGCCAATTTTAACGATTATTACAAGGGGTATCTGGTGCGGGACAACTTTCACACCTGTGAGGACCGCGAGGACAACACGCACGAAGTGTACGGGCTCAATGAATGCGATTTTGAGGTAAACCTTGCCCTGCTGGAAAATGGGAACTGGCATAAGGAATTGTCCACTTCCTCAAATGTCGAACGATTAAATGATGTCACGAACGACTGGAACCGCGAACTTTTTACCAAAGGAAGTTGCGATAAGATTTGTACCCAAACCGAATCAATCACCTATTCGTTTTTTATCGAGCATACGAATTTTGACGGCAGCCGGACATTCGGCGATCTGCAAACGGAATTGACGGAATACAGGAAGGACAGCCGGGCGGGATTTCTGCGGTTCAACCTTCAAAACCAGGATTTTCTGCACAAGGACTATTCATTTGTGCTGGCCCGACAAATGATGGCCTTCGGGCGTTATCCCTCGCTGATCAACGATGCCGTTTACATAGAGGGCGGCGTGCCCCAGGTATTCGATATTTCTATTTTTTTCGGAAATATCGGCCCGAAAATTATTGATATTGCCGAGGATGTTGTGAATTCCGCAATTGATGGAATACTGGACGAGCTGGTCCAGATTATCAGTGATAAAATAGACGAGGCGACCAATTCGGCGCTGCTGGAAGGAATCATCGAGCGCTGCAAAACACTGCTGGACGACCTCGTTGCCATCGCCTCGTTTTCCCTGGGTGATTTATTTAGCGGTCCTTTCGATATCACCTCCTTGCCGGCATCCGAGCAGGATCAGCTGAATACGCTGGTCAAAACGTTCGTTGAAGATCTTTTTGACCTGTTGGAAACTAATCTGGCGGGTATTGAGGATGATTTGAAGGAGGTGATCAGGGATAAATTCGATGATATTTTGGATACCATCGATACGGATGGAATCTTTTCGGGATTTTTTGGTGAAAAAGAGGTAGTCATCCCCAACGAACCCTGGACGCCCATCATCAGTGAAATATCCCTCGATTATAGTGCCACGGCTGCTATTGAAGACGTCGACCTCATCCACCTCTACCCGTATGAAGGTACCTATAAATCAGAGGAACTGGAATCGAACCCCACGCTGCTGCCTACCTTCTGCGATGAAGGCACGCTCTTCCTCGGCCTGAAAGACCTGGTGCCGGGGAGCAATGTCAACATGCTGTTTCAGCTGGCGGAAGCTACGGCCGACTCCGAGTCAGAGAGGGAAGATCTGTACTGGTTTTACCTGGACAATAACCAGTGGAAGCTGCTGCGGGACGGGTTCGAGGTACTCGATGATGCCACCGACGGGCTCACCGCCTCCGGTATCGTCAAGTTCGCCCTGCCGGCCAATATGACCAGCGACAATACCATTCTTCCAACAGGGTTGCACTGGATCAAAGCCGCCATCCCGCAGAACAGCCGTTCGGTCAGCGAAACCATCGGTATTCATACGCAGGCGGTTCGGGTCACCTTTACCAACGAGGAAGCCAACGACAAGACGCGCCTGGCCGAAGCCCTGCCGGCGGGTTCCATCGCTAAACTAAAGGAAGCTGATGCATCCGTTAAAAAAGTAAATCAGCCGTACGAGGGATTCGGCGGAAGACTCCCCGAAGCGTCGGGTCATTTTTATGTCAGAACCAGCGAGCTGCTTCGTCACAAGGGGCGATCCATCCAGAAGTTTGACTACGAGCGCCTGGCGCTGGAGGCCTTTCCAAAATTATTCAAAGTTAAATGCATCAACCACAGTTTCGGACTGAATGCCCACAAGTATTTCAATGATTTTCCCGTTGCCCCGGGTTATGTACTGCTGGCCGTAATTCCGGACCTGAACCAGCTGAAGGCTTCCGCTACTTTTGAACCCCGGGCACCGGTAAGTTTACTCGAAAAAGTCAGGGATTACCTGCGCCGGCGCACATCGCCGTTTGTTCGACTGAAAATTATGAATCCCCGCTACGAAAAAGTCCATTTCTGCCTGAAGGTGAAATTATACCTGGGCAGGGATGAGAACTTCTATAAGGAGAAACTCAGGCAGGACCTGCGCGAATTTCTGGCACCCTGGGCCGTGGGCCAGTACGAAAAGCTCACGTTCGGCCAGTGTATTTACCGCTCCGATATCGTCCGGTTTTTGGAAACCCGCGATTACCTGGATTATATCCTGGAGCTGAAGATGATCCACGACCGTGAAACCGGTCCCCCGGTTGACCAGCAAAAAGTATGTCCGGTAACCCCTCGCTCCATCGTGATTGCGGGTGATATCGATATATGCATACAGCAGCAGGATTGCGAAAGCTGGGACAAGTGCTATGAACACAATCGTGAAGTAGATTGCTGCGACCACGAAACAATTACAGTGGCCGATTATTGTGAGGAACCCGTCATTGAATAACAACCCGGATGCATGACTGACGAACTGAAACATAGTACCACGATCAGCAAGAATGACCAGAGTTTTCCCGACTACCTGGATTTTGAAAAGCTGCGCTCGGAAGGAATTGAGTATCTGGGACAACTGGCCGGGCAGATCTGGACCGATCATAACGTGCACGATCCGGGCATTACCATCCTGGAGATGCTCTGCTACGCCCTGCTCGACCTGGGGTACCGCACCAACCTGCCGCTGGAAGATATGTTAACCCGGAATCCGGAAGATACAGCGGCGGACAATAATTTTTTTACTCCGTCGGAAATTCTGGCCTGCAACCCGCTCACCGTTACCGACTTCCGGAAACTGCTGATCGATCTGAAAGAAGTCAGAAATGCCTGGCTGGAGCCGGCGACCGACATCACAGATTTTTGCCGGCCAGACGAGCAGAATCCCTACGAAAATGATATACGGGACAGAGATAATTCATCCTGCACTTCATTCCTGAATGGCCTGTACCACGTTTATCTTGACCTTGAAAAAAACATTGACAGTTATGGAGATATACATAGTGATTTCTTGACAGAAGCGGAGGCCCAGGAATATAAAAATAAGGTTCTTTCCCAGGTTAAAAAGGCCCTGATGAAGCACCGCAACTTCTGCGAAGATTTTGCCGATATCTATATTCTCTGCAAGCTCCCGATGGGAGTCTGCGCCGAAATTGAACTGGAAGATAACGCCAAAGCCGAAGACGTGTTCCTGGCAACGGCAGAAAAACTCCGCGACTTTTTCACGCCCTCGCCTCACTTTTACACGCTGCAGCAACTGCTGGAAAAAGGGCGATCCATCGAAGAAATTTTTGCGGGCCGCCCTTTTAACCTTACCCAAAGCCATGGATTTGTAGATACGGAAGAGCTCAAGGCGTTGAAATTGAGAAAAGAGATTCATCTCTCTGATGTGTATGAAATCCTATTCGATTTGGCGGGCGTACAATCCGTGCGTAATTTGTCACTGCGCCTGTGCGATAATCCCCGCATACCGTCAGGTTGGAAATTTCCCATCAAAAAAAATCATATCCCCGAATTTTCTATACGCTGTTCAGGCTTCCGTTTTACACGAAATGGCATGCCCATCTCCGTCGATGTTAAAAAATACGAAAGCTTGTTAGACCTGAATTTCAGCAATAACGGAAAAGTGTTATACCAATCACCTTCTCCTTATCTGGATACCGAAATACCCAAAGGTACTTATCGACGTGATCTGGCGGACTATTATTCCATCCAGAACGAATTTCCCCGGGTGTATGCCATAGACGAGGGCGCCCTGGCGGATGACGCTCCGGATCTGCGAAAAGCACAGGCTTTGCAATTAAAGGGATATCTACTCTTTTTCGATCAGCTGCTGGCTAATTACCTGGCCCAGCTTGACAATCTTCGCTCCCTGTTCGCGCTCGATTCGCCAGAAGAAGAAAAGGAGCAGCACACCTATTTTATCAACCAGTTGAATACCGTTCCCGAGCTGCAAAAATTACTGCGTTTCACGGCAACCGAAAAGGGCGCAAATGGCAGCCCGGGCGGCGAAGGCGGTACCCTTGTTTTTCCCGTGGATAAAAATGATCTGCTTGCCCTGAAGGAGAGCGAGCAGTTGAAATACATTGACCTGGAAGAAACCTCACCCATCGCATTCGAAACGCAGGCGAAAAAAGATCTTGAAGTCAGCCTGCTGAGAGATGATTTCTATCATGATGAGAATGTTAGTAGTGAATTTATAACCAAAACCGACGGCTGCGTTTTTTACTATATCCTCACCTCGTCGGAGAGTATCGCCTTGATCAGCAAAACCTATTTCAAAACGGTTGAGGAGGCCCGGGAAAATGCCGCCTCAGTAAAGTACATCGGAGCGTTCGATGAAAACTACCGTTCGTTTGTGGATAGCAATCATCGCTTTTCGTTCACCATAGAGATGAACCTGGCCTCCTTTGCGGAATACCTGCAGCTGCTTGTGGAAGACCGGGCACTCTACCTGGAACGTCGCGAGGGGTTCTTGCAGCATCTGCTGGCTCGCTTTGCCGAAACATTCACCGATTACGCCTTGCTGACGTTCGATAATATCAGTAACGAGCAGACCGAAGAATCGAACATAGTAGCGACCGAAAAGTTTTTAAGTCATTACGACGACATCAGCAGCAACCGCGGAAAGGCGTATGATTACAGGACCGATGGCTGGCGCAACAATAATATATCAGGCTTTGAAAAACGGGTGAAATCCCTTGGCGGTATGGAAAACTGGAACCGGCACAGCCTCTGCAATTTCGAGGTTAACCGGTACGATGACCAATATGTTGTAAACCTTCAAATCGGAGATGAAGATTTTTTTACCCTCCGTGAAACCTATGATTCCCATCAAGAAGCTCAACAGGCAGCACGGGCATTTTTCACAGGGTTGTCCAACAGGGAGCGGTACAGCGTGCAGCCGGTCTCCCGGGAGCAGACCTATACGATCGCCATCCAGGAGAATGACCGAACACTGGCCACGTACCGGGAAAAATTTGAAACCAAAGAAGAGGCTCATGCCACCGTCCAGCACCTGCATCGGCTGTTTCTGGGCAACCCGGCTCTGCCAGGGAATATTTCTGCCAGCGGGTTCATTTATCGCCTTCAGTTAAGAGATTACAGAGATGATGTATTACTTGCCACCACCAAAAGTTATAAGACAGCGGCTGTCGCACAGTCGGTATTAACCCAGATTAAACAGGGTGTTAACGAGGAAGACCGGTGGGAAACGGGGGACGACAAATCGGTTTTCCTGCCCGGTACGCTTCTCCGCATTCCGCACAAGAGAAAAGCCCCCCTGTTTATCAACCTCGATGCGTTTAAAATAGATATCGACAATACCCTTGTAGGTAAACCCGACGAATTCAGTTATGATGTTCTCGATACCCAAAACCGGTTCAAGTTCAGACCCCCGGGGGAATTTGACAGCGAGGAACAGGCACGAGAACACTGGCGGCAGCTGCTGTCGTGGATGGCGAGTGCAGAAAATTACAAGATTCGTTCTGACGAATATGACGATACCTTCTCCCTTTATATTGTAGTAGATGATGAAGATAAAGCCGTTTGCTCGGAGCAGTTCACCAGCGAAAAAAAAGCCCTGCGGGAAAAAAATAAAATACTCTCGATCATCCGGCAGCATGTGTATGCGCTAACTATCCAAAAAGTGCCAAACAGTTGGAAATTCACCTTTCGTCTGGGTATTGAACAAGCCGTCCCGTTTACTTTCGAAAGTATTAGAGAGTATGAGACCAGGGAAGAAGCGTTTGCTGCCGCCGCCGGATTTCAAAAATCTATTTCCGTTTTACAAGTACGGAAATATGAAGAGGAAGGCGAATTCAGGCTGGTTCCCATGAATCCGCCTGAAGAAACGTCCTCCGTCAGGCTCCTACAGGATTTCGCAGACGAAAAGGAAAAGTCGATCCGGGCGGCAATCAACAGGGAGCTTTCGCTGCAACAAGAAGTGAACCGGATTTCAGAAGAATCCGGGGTGGAAGCATTTGAGGGCAGCGTAGAACTGGACTATTTGAGCCAGCAGGGCAGTTTTGTGTATCGCCTGGTCGACAAAGATACCATCCCGGCCTGTTATAGTGAGACATTTGCCGAAAGAAGCGACGCTGAAGAGAACCTCCATGCCTTGCGAAAAGTGAACTGCGATGCGTACCCCGCCCTTGAAATATGCCTGGGTGGATCGAAGATAATAAGCGAGCGCAGGGATGAGAACACAGGAACCGTATGGTACCACTATTTGATTCGAAGCCGTAACCGTTTTGACGAATCGGGAAATGAACTAACCCTTTTCGAAAGTGTACAGGGATATCGCACCATTGAAGAGGCGGAAAAGGCTTTCAGGGAATACTATCTGCAGATCCTGGAATGGGCTTCTGACCCCAAAAATTACAGCACGATTATCAGCATGGAGGAAAAGCTGATACATCAGCCTGTTGATTATACAAAAAATGAAGCAATCGTCTTTCTCCCGCAGGCAATCCGGGATGAGTGGGGAACCCAGACGAAGCAGAAACTGGTGTCGCTGGCAAAAAGCTACCCGATCCGGGCGGTCCCTGAGAAATCCAGGCTATTTTATGAGCTTTTTCCCTGTGAGGAACAACCCGAAAAACAGGAGGAACGAATCTGCCGGCCGGACGAAGAAAAGTTTGTGTATTATTTCCGGTTATACGGTACTGGGTTTTCCGAGGAAGAGGAAGGCAAAGAGTATTGGCAGAGCACCGGTTATTTTAACACCCCCGGGGAAGCCCGCCGCGGGTACCGGTTTTTTAGGATGCTCTTGTGTTATCCCGGCAATTTTTTCGTGCACTGTGATCCCTGCCATGAGGAAGACAGGTATCGAATCTGTCTCCGGGAAGTGCTGGCCGAAAGTACAGCTCGATTTGAAAGTAAGGAAGAGGCCTGGGGTAAAGAGGGCGTGCAGAAGTTCATCTGCGTCTCGCAGTCGGAGCGTGCCTTCCATCCCTATTGGAGGGAGCACGACGGGTGCTTTACCTTTTACCTGGCTTGCGCCGACAGCGTGGTGTATCATCCCTGCCGGTATGATACGCCAAAAGAAAGAGACGAGGTTATTGAAAAGCTCTTTCGAGGGATCAACGACTGGCAGAAAAGCCGGGCGTGGCATTATGAAGTAGATGAGAAGGAGGAGGGGGAGGCGAAAGAGTATGTTTTGTTAGATGAACACGGTGAACCCTTTGCCCGGACCCGGGTCAAGACCGAAGACACCAATGATCAGGTCGACGTATGTGCCGAATTGGTTGATTTTCTTCATAAAGTCAGCCAAAATAAAGCTGATTATGAGACGGATGAAAACGGACTACCATACGCATGGGATGTTAAGAAAGAGACCGGCATTATAGTTCAGGCTCCCGGCAATGTTGAGCGGGAAGAATGGGAAAATAAATTAAAAGCATTTGCCTGCTATTACCCGATCGCAAAACGAAACAATGAGAAAACCGGTGATGAGGAATATTGTATTGAAATAACATTACCGGGATTTTCCTTCTGTGGTGAAGATCCCGATGAAGATAAGCCCTGCGGGTGCAACGGCCATGAAAAACAACCCGGGCCGGACTGTCATGTGGCTTGGAAAAGCCGCTGCTGCTTTACTTCCTGTGAAGAGGCCGAGGATGCATTGAGAATATACACAAGGCTGCTGCTCAACTATAGGAACTATCGTCCGCTGTTCGACTGCGACTGTTACGATTTCGGCATTGCCCTCCATTACAACAATCTTGAAGGACCCCAGGAGATCGTTGGTCCCAACAGGGGTATCTCCCCGGGCGATAGTGAAATGGTAGCGCTGAATCCCCAGTGTTATGCCAATCCCGACGAGGTTTGTGCTGCCATCGAACGGTCGTGGAAACTCATCAACGCCGAAGGGTTACATGTTGCGGAGCATATCCTGCTGCGGCCCCGCTGCGAAGAAGACTGCCGGTGCGAGTTGTATAGTGCTCCCTGTGAAAATGAAACGGGCTGTGAATTTACATGGAGCGAACCCGAAGACGACCCCTGCGCCGATCAGCCCGACGTGTGTTTTACTCCCGGCGCCGATCCGTATTCGTTCATCGCCACGGTAGCCCTGCCCGCGTGGCCTGCTCGTTTCAGAAAGCCGGAAAACCGCCGCCTGCTGGAACAGTTGCTGTACCGGGAAGCGCCCGCCCACGTGCTCCTTCGCACCCTATGGCTGGCACCCCATGATTTTTGCTGTTTCGAAGAAAAATATAAACAGTGGGGCCGATGGCTGGCCCGGAAAGAAACCTGCCTGGAGGATTTTTCCACATGTGATTTCCTGGAATTTCTTTTCGACCGGAATTACGAGTGTCTCGAAGAATGTGATGTCTGCGGTTGTAGCGATAATGACAGGGAGACCGACTTCTGTTTGGAAACCTGGAGTGAGGAATCCATGAGCGATCCGTACGAATTCCTGAATCAGGTTAACGATCTGTACTGCTGGAGAGAACAGGATTGCGATACGTATGATTTTACTCCTTGCAACAATGAAATCGTGATAGAAGACGATCATGAAGGTGATGATGTCATTCTGCTTTCACACCGATCGGCTGAAGAGCGTGGAAATGAAACGGAGGTTACCGGGGCAGCAAGGGCCCCGGCGGAAACAGAGGAACTTCCCTTGAAACCCAAGGCCCAGGTGGTCAACAGCCGGATGGCACGATACCGGTCAGCGGTTGATCAAGTACTGGAAGAGACACATCAGCATCCTATAGCTGAGAAGGCGAAGGCCTTTGTAACCGATCCCCGGCCTGCACCGGAGCGTGCCTCGGATCTGCTTGAGGAAGCCGCACAAAATGAAGAGCCGGCAGACGGAGAAGCCCTGACTAAATCACAGGTGGAAGTGTTGCTGCAAAGCGTGCTCTGTTACTACCTGGACAACGTGTGTTTCAACGGCAAAGATCTTGAATATATTGAAGCTCTCCAGCAGGGCCTCGAAGCGATGCATAAAAAAGATGTGGACCTGGCTTCTATCTATGGATACTGGGAGCCCGAACAGGTGCGATTATATGAGCCTGAAACGGATGTTACCGCCATTCGCCGAATGATTACCGGGGAGGGGGATAACTGATATGCAACACATCATCAAAAAACAAATCATACAGCTCAGGCTAAATAGTCGACGGGA
>NZ_JBEPWZ010000065.1:0-13377 GCF_041642155.1 Fodinibius sp. | reverse complement strand
ACTGAAATCGGCAAAATTTGCCATAGATACCCTCGTAATGCTTCAAAATTACACGGCAGGTAATCTCCCGAAGGAGCTGGATGATTATTTGACTGAAACGTTGAATAATCTGCGCATGAATTATGCCGATGAAGCAGACAAGAGAGAGGAACAAAAGGACGAACAGGAATAAGCCTGTGAAACAACTGAGAGCAGCAGGCGGGGTGTTGTTTCGACACAGGTCCGCTGCAAGGGATACGGAGGTACTGTTAATATTTCGCCGGGGCGTCTGGGATCTTCCCAAGGGTAAAAAAGAACAAAATGAAACCATTGAGGAGTGTGCTGTGCGGGAGGTGGCTGAGGAAATCGGCCTTCGCCGCCTCCCGAAGATTGTTGCACCCTTGCTACAAACCTATCACGAGTATGAGCAACAGGGCCTGTTTTTCGGGAAAACAACCCATTGGTTTGCCATGCAGCTCGCCTGCGAGACAGCGTCTTTCACTCCTGAAGAAAAAGAAGGTATTGAAAAAGTGGAGTGGCATTCCCTAAAAAGGGCCAAGGAGAAGGTAGGGTATGATAACTTACTGGATGTGCTTGGGGAATTAGACGATCACATTTCTAAATAATAGAGGCTTTTGAGATAAACCGGAGTTTTGTTCATACCAAAGCCTGAGCGATATCAAAACCACAGTGTAAATAGACTACAGGTGAGGATGTTGAAAGGGCGAACATGAAGAGATTGGGCAAACAACGGTTTTTATACCAAATAAAAAAGGACCTGCTCTTTTCAGGCAGGTCCCTTTCTGCTTCCAATCTAACTAAATGAAGGGTGATGCGGATCAATTTTGAAGTTGGAAAATGATGGGCAGGCTGTACTGCACGCGAACCGGGTTGCCTCGCTGCTGCCCCGGCTTGAATTTCGCCTGTTTGACTACACGCAGGGCTTCTTCGTCAGCTCCGCCGCCAATGCCGCGGATAACCTGGGGATCTTCCACATTGCCCTCTTCGGTCACAATAAACTGTATAATTACCCGGCCTTCAATCCCGGCTTTCCGCGCCTGTTCAGGATAATTAATCTTCTTTTGCAGCTCAGCGAGTCCGCCAATAAGCTCCGGCATCTGCTCGACAGCTACAAAAAAGTCCTCTTCCTCCTCCTCGTCTTCTTCCGGCGGGGGAGGCATGTCCATGGGTTCATTCATATTCATATCGGCATTCAGGTTGATTTCCTGGTCCTCAATGATTTCATCATTGGGCACTTCCACCGGCACCTGCGGTTTGGGGGGAGGTGGTGGTTCTTCTTGCTGCTGGGTCTGGATCACTTCCTCCATTTCCACCACTTCCTGCTCTTCGGTCAGATCGTTATCCTGTTTCTCCGTCCGGAGGTCTACTTTCATCGCTACGATAAAGATCAGCAGCACGGCTACCAATCCCAATTGCAGGAAGACCGTATAATATTTTCTCAAGTCAGATGTAGGCTTTTTTCGTTCGAAACGCATGGTATCCTCCGCGTTTTATAAGTAAAATTTCTTTTAGTTTAGCTAATGAAACGAATAATTACGCAAAAACTCTAGTCTATTAACGAGAAAAAAAGTCAATTGTTTCCTTCTTATTTTTTTGAATGTTTTCAGGAGAAAAAGGCTGTTATACAGCGCTTGAATGGCCTGGGGGATGGTGAGGAGGGAGCCGGCCGGGTTGTGCACCAAGGCATAGGAAGAGCTCCTTAAAGTTGTTCGTTCGAAATACTTCCGGCTCCTTTTACGGGATCCTGTTCCCGGCTTCGGTATACAGAGATATTGATATAGATAGGATGCATAGCCAAAGCTATACTAAGGAAGCCCCGGGGAAGGAGAAGAAAAAAGGACCTGCCTTTGGAGCAGGTCCTTTACATTTTTAATTCATCAAAGGTGTGTTACTGTCAGCTCTGAAGCCGGAAGATAATGGGCAGGCTGTACTGCACGCGAACAGGATTGCCTCGCTGACGACCCGGTTCAAACTTGGCCTGCTTGACTACACGCAGGGCTTCCTGATCGCAGCCTCCGCCAATGCCACGGATAACCTGGGGGTCTTCTACACTCCCATTCTCCGTCACAATGAACTGAATGATTACCCGACCTTCAATACCGGCCCGACGCGCCCGCTCTGGGTAGTTAATTTTTTGCTGAAGTTCACCGAGCCCGCCAATCAGTTCCGGCATCTGTTCCACGGCTACAAAGAAGTCTTCCTCATCCTCTTCTTCTTCCTGTTCGGGAGGGGGTGGCATCTCCAGGGGCTGGTCCATATTGAGATCGGCATCCAGGTTGATGTCCTGGTCTTCAATAATCTCGTCGTTGGGTACCTCTACCGGTACCTGCGGCCGGGGCGGGGGCGGCGGCTGCTCCTGCTGCTGGGTTTGGATCACTTCCTCCATTTCCACTACTTCCTGTTCCTGAACAAGATTCACATTCTGTTGTTCAGACCTTAAGTCCACTTTCATTGCTACAATAAAGAGCAATAACGCGATGATCATACCAACTTCCCAAAAAAGCGTATAGTACTTGCGCAGATCAGCTTCGGGTTCCTTTCTTCTGTTCTTTGGATCAGACATAATTCATTTAATGTTAAACATACTGACTGTAGTTAGATTTGTTATAACTGCAATTTAAATATTTAGTTGCTTAAAGCAAATAAAATTGAACTTTTTTTTCTATGGACTCTCTGGAAGATGAGCAAAAAAGCAGTACTATTTTAGAATCAAGGCCTTTTGACTGCAACAGATGCTGATTAATCCTGTCATTTATTCGTGACGATTAAAGAATGGTACAATTAAAGGTACAATTATGGAATGGGAATAAGATCGTCTGGGCCATTTGAACCCGGACAGGCTTGCCCCGCTGTCGCCCGGGTTCAAATGAGGGAAAGTTATTTTTTAGGCAGAATCATTTTAAGTGCCAGGATAGCCAGAAGACAGCCGATCGTATCAAATATGACGTCACCGATATCGGCATGGCGGTTAAGGGAGGGCAGGATGTGCTGAAGGATTTCAATCAGGATGCCAAAAGAGGAGCCGATCAGGAATATGACCCAGAAGTTTGTATTACCTGCTCTTGAAATATTGTGATAGAGACCAAGTAATAAGGTCCAGGTGCCGAAAAGAAGCAGATGTCCAATTTTATCATAACTCCAGATTTCATGATGGGAAAATGTTTCTGCGGGCATCAGGGTCAGGGCCAGCATGATGAGTGTCAATATGATTATACCCAATGGTAACAGGTAACTGTTCCTGGAGAGAAAAGAATAGATTGCATTTGATTTCATATAAAATCTCCTGGTTCGGGTAGTCCTTGCGCGGTTTCCAAATAGCGATCCAATTTCTCCTTGCCTTGCAACAACCCTTCCGCACAACTGGCGTCCGGCGTGCGGTCGAATGCCAGATAGGCACCAACCTTGCCGGCCAGCACATCTCCGTTGCCGGCGCGGGCAAAATACTGGGTGTTATAATTGGTTACATAGCACATTCCGGATGATGTTCCGATGATTCCGGGCATTCCCTTGGAGAGGATTGTAATTTGGTGATCGGATGAAACCTCCTGCACAAAATGTAACCGCTGGTAGTCATTTGTTATCGGATGGTCAGCGAACCGGGAAAGCTCGCCCGGGTGAGGCGTTAATATCCACTGGGTATTGTCAGGCTTATTCCACTGCCGGGACCGGGCAAGTGCCCAGAGCGCATCGGCATCAATAACGGTATTTCGGGAGTTGCGGGATAGGAACCGGCTTACAAAGGAAGCCGTCTCTTCATGACGGCCCAGCCCGGGTCCCAGCAACACGGCCCCCTCTTTTTCTCCTATGATCTCCAGGGTACGGGAGAGGTGTTTGGGCTTAAAATGATCATCTGTGGCGTCACCTACCGGCTTTTTAATGATAGAGGGCAGATTGTGCTCATAGACGGAAAGGAGTCCCCGGGGACAAACGATGATTACGGCTCCGAGTCCCTCCGCCCAGGCACTTTGCGCGGCAAGTATGGCTGCCCCGGTGAGTCCCTCGGACCCGGCTATAATATAAAGCACCCCGGAGGCATACTTGTGGCGGCCGGGCTGAGCGGGGGGGCGTTCTACCCAGGATTCGTCCAGCAGAAAGGTATTGCAGGAGGCCTTGTAATGATTGGGGAACGGGAGTTCGCAGTAGGTAATTTCCCCGGTCTTTGCAGGTCCCTCTTCCAAATAATGTCCCTGTTTTCGTCCCCCGAAAGCAAAGGTTTGTTCGGCCCGGATACAGGCGCCCATGGCTTCCCCGGTATCGGCATGGAGTCCGGTCGGTATATCCATCGACAGAACAGGGGCGGATTGCTTGTTGGCCCAGTGCACTCCTTTCAGGTAGTCGCCGCGCAGCTCACTGTCGAGACCGGTGCCCAGCATCCCGTCTATGATAAAATCCCAGGTCCCGGTTTGATCGAAGTCCTCCCAGCTCTCAAAGATCGTGAGCTGGTTACGGCTGTCGAACCTGCGGAGGAGCTCCAGGTTTTTTTCCGCATCAGCGGATAGGTCGCCGGTGCCGCTTAAGAAAACGAGGGTTGCGGCAATGTTGTGCTGCATCAGATAGCGTCCAACGACCAGGGCATCGCCGGCATTATTTCCCTTCCCGCATAAATAGAGGCCGTGAGACAGACCGGCACGGCCGGACAGTATTGCCTTTGCGGCGGAAGATCCGGCAATCTCCATGAGGGTGAACCCGTCAATACCCATCTCTTTAATCGTCTTGCGGTCAATATCCCGGCTTTGCTGGGCGGTGAGCAGACAATGTGACATCGGAGCGTGAAGCATCATGTTGCCATAGATAATTAATCGGTGAACGTTTGGTAATTGTTAACAGCAAACGGGGAGTGTGTTAACCTTCCGTTGTTATCTGCAGGTATTCGACCCAATAGAAGAAGGCTTTGCAAAACCGTTCTTTTGGCCAATATCTGCATTTTCACACATTCAAAATCCTCACATAAGTCTTATATGCTGTGGTTTAGAACTCGATCAGGCTTTGATATTGATCAAGTTTCCCAATGCTTAAAAGTTCTCTTTCTATTAATAAGCGCGGGCAAAAAGCACTTTTTGCTTTGAAGGCTTGCCCGTAACCATGCATTTGCCTTCCTCCCCGTCTTCTCCGAGGGGAATACAACGGATGGTCGCCTTGGTTTCGTCTTTAATTTTTTCTTCGGTCTCCGCTGTGCCGTCCCAGTGCGCGTAGACGAAGCCGCCCTCCTCTTCTATGATTTCCCTGAATTCTTCATAGGAGCCTGCAGAGTGGGTATTTGAGGCAATCCGATCCCGGGCGGTGTTGAAAAGCTCATCCTGGATGGAATGCAGCAGGTTGGCGACTTTTTCAGCAAGTCCCTCGCGATCGACAATCTCCTTGTCGCCGGTATCTCGACGGGCCAGTTCAGCGTTATTATTCTTGAGGTCACGGGGACCGATGGTCAGGCGCAACGGGATCCCGGCGGCTTCGTGTTCGTTGAACTTCCAGCCGGGACTCATGTTCTCCCGATCGTCGAGCTTCACACGCACGTCCAGTTCCTTCAATTCGCCGATGATTTCATCGCAATAGGCAAGAACGTTCGTTTTCTCTTCCTCGCTTTTCCAGATTGGTACTATGACCACCTGGTCGGGGGCCAGTTTGGGAGGCAGGATGAGTCCCTGGTCGTCGGAATGCGTCATGATAAGTCCCCCGATAAGCCGCGTTGAGACCCCCCAGCTGGTCGCCCAGACATATTCATGCTGTCCCTCGGAGCTCTGGAACTTCACGTCAAAAGCCTTGGCAAAATTCTGTCCCAGAAAGTGAGAGGTCCCCGCCTGCAGCGCCTTGTTATCCTGGAGCAGCGTCTCGATACAATAGGTATCCACCGCCCCGGCAAACCGCTCCGATTCCGTTTTGACCCCGGTTTTTACCGGCATGGCCATATATTCCTCGGCAAAGGTGCGATAGACTTCCAGCATTCTTCTGGTTTCCTCGACGGCCTCTTCTTTGGTCGCATGGGCCGTGTGTCCCTCCTGCCACAGGAATTCCATGGTTCTGAGGAAAAGCCGGGTGCGCATTTCCCAGCGAACGACATTGGCCCACTGGTTGATGAGGATCGGCAGGTCGCGGTACGACTGAATCCAGTTTCGGTAAGAATCCCAGATAATGGTTTCGGAAGTGGGACGGACAATGAGCTCTTCCTCCAGCTTCGACTCCGGATCCACCTCCACGCCGCCACCCGCGCTTTTCAGGCGGCTGTGTGTCACGACCGCGCACTCCTTGGCAAATCCTTCTACATGCTGTGCTTCTTTGGAAAGAAAAGATTTGGGAATAAAAAGCGGAAAGTAGGCATTCTTATGGCCCGTATCCTTGAACATCTGGTCCAGCGCTGCCTTCATATTCTCCCAGAGCGCAAAGCCGTTGGGCCGGATAACCATGCAGCCCCGTACCGGGGAGTGGTCGGCCAGCTGGGCTTCACGGATTACGTCTTGATACCACTGCGAAAAATCTTCGGATCTGGAAGTGATTTTTTTAGCCATGGGGAAATGTGTGAGTCTGCGTTCTAAAGTTGCAGTAAGTTTTTTTTATTCCTACAGTTATAATTTGCCATTGATACGATCGCTAAAAATAAGACGAAATTGAGGAGCCTCAAAAAAAGAAGTAGCATTATGGGCAAAAAGATTCCGGAATGACTTAATATTTATTTCGAAATGCCTTATATTTGGCAACTCTTGAATTGAATGGCGTGGCAGCTTCCGGCGGGTCGGGAGCGCGAGCGCCTGGTTGCGGCCGCCAGCGACGAACTGCAGGTCGACTTTTGAGAGTCATGCAGCATTTAAGCGTTGTAAAAAATGGCGTGGTAGCTCAGTTGGTGAGAGCGTCGGATTCATAACCCGGAGGTCGACGGTTCGATTCCGTCCCACGCTACTGGATTAGATCCCTAAGTGGTTTAGATATAACTGCTTAGGGGTTTTTTTGTTTAAAGAGGAAATATATTGGTAAAACAAAAGCCTGGTTTATCAATACCCTTATATATTTCTGCCATACCTTCTGGATGATACGGGAACTGTTTCCAGTAGTTATCTTGGGATCAAGTCACTATTACAAATTTTAAAAACTATCTGAATCAAAGAATTTTTTTTTAAAAAAATTATAGGTTAATATTTGTAAATAATAATGAGTGACAAAATATAGGGTCCCGTAATCTTACAATTAGACTACAACTATTGTATTCGGGCAGGAGAATGTTCGCGGGAGATTGGCAGACTTATTATCTATTTTGGCAGATACCGAATGTTGGTTCTCAGGGGGATAAATGCTAACTAACTAATAATAAGGAGAGGATGGCTTTACATTCAAATAAAGAAAATAAGGAAAGGAACGTGGATCTTTTGTGGACGGGAGGTTGGGATTCTACATTTCGCTTGCTGCAAATTGTATTAGAAGAGAAAAAGGTCGTTCAACCTCATTATATACTATTCAACGATCGATGGTCGAAGGATAAAGAGATTGAAACGATGAATCAGATAAAAAAGATGGTTTTTTCTGATTATCCGTTCACTCAAAATTTGATTAATGAAACGATCTTTATCGAGGAAGACGAAATAGGTCCCGATCAAGCTGTTTCTCAGCTGTATGAAGTGTTAAAGAGAGAAAAGTATATTGGAAATCAGTACGATGCTATCGTACGATATGCCAAACAATTTCAATTCGACAATTTGGAGATCGGAACGGAAGGCAGCGGCAATACTTATGCATTTGTTAAACCACATGTTGGGCAAATAGATGGAAAAAGGAAAGTAGATAGTGAAAAAGCCCCTGAGCATATATATAATTTTTATAAATACTTTAATTTCCCTTTGTTGAATTACAGCAAACAGGAGATGGCCGAGTCAGCGGGAAAAAAAGGTTGGTTGACTATCTTAAACAACACATGGATATGTCATAAACCTATTTTCGGAAGTATACCCTGCGGGGCGTGTAACCCCTGTATCAATGCTGCGAAAGATGAGTTCGCAAAAAACAGATTACCCCTGATATCAAGAATGATGGGCAAGCCGGTTAAAAAAATTTACAACTCGAGAATAATCAAATATTTGTTTCGCTAAACATATCTCTCTTTTTAAGACCTCACCGGCTTATCTCCGGGATTTTTGAGGAAGCAGTCATATGGCTAAATTTTTTTAAATACCATTCTTTTTTGACATATTCATGCAAAAGAACGAGACTAAACAAGTTCGGTTCTATACAAATGAAATTTTAACAAAAGTTTAGTAATTATGGCACGTCCTGTAACACTATTCACCGGCCAGTGGGCCGATATGTCACTCGAAACGTTAGCTGAGAAGGCCTCTTCATGGGGCTACGATGGCCTTGAGCTTGCCTGCTGGGGTGATCACTTCAATGTTCAAAAAGCACTCAGGGAGGATGATTACTGTGAGAAAAGGAAAGAGATTTTAGCTGAATATGATCTGAAAGTATGGTCGATCAGTAATCACCTGGTGGGACAGGCGGTGTGCGATCTGATCGATGAACGGCATAAGGAAATCTTGCCTGAACACGTGTGGGGCGACGGCGATGCGGAAGGCGTGCGTCAGCGTGCGGCGGACGAAATGAAAGATACGGCGCGTGCGGCTGCAAAATTGGGCGTGGAAGTGGTCAATGGATTTACCGGCAGTTCTATCTGGTCCAAAATGTATTCTTTCCCCCCGAATCTGCCCGGGACGATAGACGAAGGCTACCAGGATTTTGCTGATCGGTGGAATCCTGTGCTGGACGTGTTTGATGAGGTCGGGGTGCGGTTTGGTCTGGAAGTGCACCCGACGGAGATCGCTTTCGATATTTCCTCGGCGCAGCGTGCGGTCGATGCCCTGGATGGACGTGAAGCTTTTGGATTTAATTACGATCCCAGCCATTTTGGCTACCAGGGGGTGGATTACGTGCAGTTTATCCTGGAGTTCGGTGATCGTATCTATCATGCCCATATGAAGGATGTTTGGTGGACCGATGAGCTCAAGCGGGCCGGCGTGTTCGGGGGACACCTGGAATTCGGTCATGAGGACCGGTGCTGGGATTTTGTTTCCATCGGCCGCGGTAATATTGATTTCGACCGGGTTATTCGCGCTTTGAATCGCATCGGGTACCAGGGACCGCTTTCCATTGAGTGGGAAGACAGCGGCATGGATCGTGAGTTCGGGGCGGAAGAATCCTGCCAGTATGTGAAGGATATTGATTTTACACCGCCTTCCGCAGCATTCGATTCCGCCTTTTCAGATAAGGAATAACTTTCAGGGCCGTATCTTTACCGGAGTGGGAGGGGTGCGGCTTTGCTTTTTTGTGGTGGTATTATCACGTTCATTCGTTGAATATGTCAAGTGGATGAGATCTGGGGTAAAATATCACAGCGAATTTCCAATCTCCGTCTACGATGATTCCTTTTTGGGAGGATTCGGCCGGCCCGTTACCGTTGACGCACAGGATGCTTCCAGCTCCATTGCCGCAGCTGGTAAGCATCCCTGAAAAAATCAGGGTGTTTTTTCTGTTGCTTTCTTCAGGTGTTCTTCCATTACCATCACATTATTACCACGGTCAATATCAGCGAGCCGCATCGAGGGATCTATTTCAATGCGTTTAATGTCAGACACAGGGCTGGAAATTTCTACTGTATAGGTCGGATTCACCCAGGGCCAGTCGGACTGTATGGTTCGGGGAACACCGGGCTGTTCCTCCTCCTTTTCACCCCGCATAATACGCAGGGGAATATAGAAAAGTTCCCGGCTGCCGTCATTGTATTCCACCATCAGGTCGATCGGCATCGGGGTCAGGCCAACCCGCTCCAGGGTAACGAAGGTGGAGGTTCCATTTCCGAACGCCGATTTAATCCCGTAATCAATGGTTTTGGTCGACTCGATGAAGTACTGGTAATACCAGTCGAGCACCATATCCGATTCCTTTTCCATGACGCGGAGAAAATCCCGTCCATCGGGATGCTTGAATTTCCAGCTGTCAAAATAATGATTCATCCCGCGGTTGAAGGTTTCGGTTCCCACAATATAGCGCAGCTGGTTCAGGAAGACTGCACCCGTGGAATAGGAGGCGGTCCCGTAGGCCGTGTTGGTTTCAAAATGGTCGGCGTGCGTGTCAAGTGCTTCAAAACGACCGCTTTCGTGCATCCTGAAATAGGATTGGTAGGAGCTTTCATGGGGATTTTCGCTCTGACCGTTATTAAACAGGTGGTCCATTGTCAGCGAGGAAGTATAGGTGGTGAACCCTTCGTCCATCCACGGGTAGCGGCTTTCGTTGGTGGCCAGCACCCCGTGATACCAGCTGTGGACGAGCTCGTGGACCGTAACGCCGACGAGGCTGCCCAGCGAACGGTTTCCGGTAATCAGTGTCGCCATCGGGTACTCCATGCCCCCGTCCCCGCCCTGAATGACCGTAAACTTGTCATAGGGATACTTTCCAAAATGTTCATTCATGAACTGAAAAGCCTCCGCCGTGTATTCCGGCAGCTGCTCCCAGTTTGTTTGCAGCTCGGCCTGGGAATAGCGCTCCGCATTGACTGCCACGGTATCGGCCTGGTATAAAAAATGCAGTGTGGGTCCCCCGGGCACCTGTGTGGTCCTGTGGGTAAAGTCGGGGTCCGCCCCCCACATAAAGTCGTGTACCTTGTCGGCCTTCCAGTGCCAGGTCAGTTTGCGGGTATTGGGACGCTCATGCGTTTCCGCATAGCCGTGGCCGATTTCATCCGCATTCTGCAGGTGACCCGTCGCCCCCATCACATAGGAGCTGTCGATTGTAATTTCCACATCAAAACTGCCGAAGACGCCGTAAAACTCGCGACCGATATACGGGTTCGGATGCCAGCCATCCTCGTCGTACTCCGATATTTTCGGGTACCACTGGCTCATAGAAAATTCCACCCCCTCTTTGTTGTCCCACCCCGATCGTCGTATCTGGCGGGGTACCTGGCTGTCGAATTCCATTGTGAAAGTGACGGTTTCGCCGGGGAGAATAGGATCGTTGAGTTTGACGTCGAGTATGGTGCCATCGACGGTGTAGTCGACCGGCTCGCCCCCTTGATCCAGGCTGTTGATATGATGGTAGCCGATCTCATCGTCCGGCAGCTGCGATATACGGTCGCCTACCCGGCTGTCTGGATCTACGACGGTTCGCGAGCGGACATCCATCATGCTGCCGGGCTGAAAGGCATTAAAATACAGGTGGTAGAATACCCGCTCAAGCGTGTCGGGCGAGTGGTTGGTATAGTCCACCTTTTGGTAGCCGGTGAATTGATGGTTGGGGGCATCGACCTCAATGTCCATCTCGTAATCCGCTTCCTGCTGCCAGTAATCGCGTTCCTGGCCGAAGGCATTGAGGGTGCATAAAGATAAAATAACAGTAAAAAGCAGTAGCCTTGTCTTCATATGCAATATGATATCTGAGTAATATGCGATTAGCAGTTAAAACTAAGCAGCTAATCAGAGTAATTTTTAGCTAACAGGATGAAATCAGGAATTCCTCAATTCCCAATTCCCAATTCCCAATTCCTAATTCCTAATTCAAAAAGTATTTCGACTGGCAAAAGCACGGCTGAGGGTTGCCTCGTCGATAAATTCGAGTTCCGTACCCATGGGAATGCCGTAGGCGATGCGGGTGACTTTAACCTCGTCAAAGGGTTTGAGCAATTTATTGATATAATAGGCCGTAGCCTCGCCTTCGGAGTCCGGGTTCAGTGCCAGGATGATCTCTTCGATCGATTCCTCTTCGTCGTTGACGCGCTGCATCAACTGTTTGATCCGAACGTCATCGGGTCCAATATTATCGAGGGGAGAGATGACGCCGCTCAGCACGTGATAACGTCCCCGGAATTCGTTGGTCTTCTCGATGAGGAAGACATCCTGAGATTCTTCGACGACACAAATTTGCCCGGTCTCCCGCTTCGGGTTGCTGCAGATAGAGCAGGGGTCGCCGTCGCTGATGACACCGCAGGTTTCGCACCGGGTGATCGATTTTTTGAGAGCAACCAGCGCGTCGGCAAGCTTTACCACCGACTCGTCATTTTGTTTGAGCAGGTAGAGAGCGATACGCCGCGCCGACTTGCGACCCGTCCCCGGCAGCCTGGCCAGCTGTTCGATCGCCTGCTCAAGTATTTCAGAAGTTCCTTCCATGTATGAATATTGAGTTGTGAATGTTGATTTGTGAATTACCTACTTCAGTATTCAACATTTGGCATATACAATTGCCTATAGTCCCAGTTTGCTGAGGTCCATGCCGGGAATACCGCCGCCGGGCATCATATCTTTATAGGTATCCTGCATGCGTTCCTGGGCCGCTTCTTCCGCTTTGTCCAGCGCTTTGTTGACGCCGGCGACCACCAGGTCTTCCAGCATCTCCGCATCGTCGGGATCGATCACTTCTTTATCCAGCTCGATGCCGAGAATTTTACGTTCCCCGTTGGCGCGCACTTTGACCATGCCCCCGCCGGCTTCGGCTTCCACTTCAAGCTTGGCGAGTTCCTGTTTTGCTTCTTCCACTTTTGATTGCAGTTCGGAAAACTTGCCGAACATATCTGCCATATTATTCATAATGATACTCCATTTGTGTTAAGATTCACGTGTACAAAACGGATAACCGTTCTGTTCATTCTGTGTGATTAGTGATTTATTATTTGTAGAGACCTTTGCAAAACCGTTGTTTTGCCCAACCTCTACATTTTCGCGATTTCAAAATTCTCATGTTTAGCCGCCTGTATTACGGTTTTGAAATCGCTTAGCTTTTGGTATTTCCCGATGCTTCGGGACTGGTTTTTCAAAGCCCTCTTTTATTGATTCAGGTTGTAATCGAGCTCCGCCCCAAAAAGGTCTACCAACGTTTTTATAGTCGGGTCGCGTTCCTGGAGCTTTTTAAATCGTTCATAGGGACTTTCGGATTGCTGAGTGCTGTCGTTGTTCTTCTGGACCCGGCAGTCAATATTCAGGAAGGCATCGATCTGGTGTTCTAAAATTTTGCCCAGCCGCCGGCTGTTTTCGTCTACGATTTTCTTGGCGAAGTCGTCGTTGCAGCGCAGCAGGAGGGTCCCTTTTTCCAGGCTGACAGGTTCTACGCGCTGCATCTGGAAATAAAGCATCTGGGGGACCTCTTTCCGGAGATGCTCAATAAAATCCGCCCACTGCTCATTGATCTCATCGAGCGCCACCTCCCCGGGCGCGCGCCTGGGAGCGGACGAATCGGCTGCCTCGGCCTCGGGCGTTGCAGCTGATTCATCGGAAGGCGCTTGTTTGCCCAGTGAGACATCATCAAAGATGCGGTCGAAGTTATCTGCCTCGGGCGAACGGTCTTGCGTGGTGGTGGAAGAATCCGCCTGTACTGGTGCCGGTTCCGCCGAAGAACCGGGCTTAGACGGCGAAGAAGGAA
>NZ_JBEPWZ010000064.1:0-13638 GCF_041642155.1 Fodinibius sp. | reverse complement strand
TTTTTGAACATTTTACCACCCAGCAGCCCCTGCTTGTGACCGCATCCCCGGAGGATCTGTCCGCCTTTGCCAACTATGAAAACAAGCAGCTGGTGCGGTACAGGAACCGGCTGCTTTGGAGGGTTAGCAGTAGATTATAGATAGTAGAAAGGTAGAAAGGTCTTGCCCTAAAGTAAGTTTACAGATTATTGTCTAACGATCCGGCCCGATGGAGCTGCAACGGGACCGGGCTCTTTTCTTTCGGGGTTTCAAAATTTTTTATTTTATTAAGTGTCGCTTGAAGAACGTGAAAGTGGCTTATAGCTTCCCAAAAACGGTAATTTCATGCCTTTATAATACCGCCTCGCGACACTATTATTGAATACCAGGCAAAATGCCGTAGGGGAGATAGCGTTTACCGCGATCTATGCGACTAATCTTTTAAATAGCTGTTCGAAATTGAATTTAGCCCTGCTTTTACCCCAGTTTGCTCCCAACCTGTATGATCTGTCAGTCATGCTCCGAGCCGATCGCCTGATCCTGCAGGATGTCGAACAATGGTCGCGCAAAAGCCGGGTACACCGGGCCAGAATCCGCGTGCCAAACGGTACACAGTGGATCAACATCCCGGTCCGCACCGAAGACCGGAAAAAAGCCATAAAGGAAGTCCGCATAGACCATTCCGAGGACTGGGTGACGCCCCTGCTGCGCAGCATCGAGTATAACTACCGCAACAGCATCTATTACGACTTTTACGAGCCGGAAATCAAAGCCGATTTCCTATCGTCCACCGACTATACCTTTTTGATCGATTTTGTACTTTATATCCAGCGGCGGCTCTTTCACTTTATGGACCTGCCCATCCGCTATGAGCTTGCCAGCGAGGTGGACGAATACACCTCTGATCCCGACCTGCTGGCCGAGCGGCTCGGAGCGCAGGCGCTGTACCAGGAACACGACAGCCGTCACTACCAGCGGCAGGGCCGCATGAAAACCGATCCCGATTTTTCTCATCCCCGCTATCACCAGCATTTCGAGGGATTTGAACCCTGGTGCTGCCTGCTGGACGTACTGTTCCAGTTCGGACCGGAAAGTTTCCGTATCACAGACCGGTTACAATGATGAGAGGAGCGGCAAAAAACTTCCTTAAGAAACCGTTACAAAACCGTTGTTTTGTCCATCTCTGCATTTGCACGATTTCAACATCCTCATATCGTCTATATATACCCTGGTTATACCCTTGGGTTTTGAAATCGCCCAGGCTTTGGTATTTCCCGATTCTTCGGGACTGGTTTTTCAAAACCCTCTATACGTAAAAAAAGTTAGGGATTGAAGGTTTCACGCATAAGGTTTAACCTTAACAAAGGTGAACCTTTTTAACGTGAATCCTTCAACGGGAAAAAATGGACTGTCAGAAAAAACACTTTTCGCTGCCTGAAAATCATCATTACCTCAATTGCGCCTACATGTCCCCCCTGTTGAAATCTGTCGAAGAAGCCGGTACACAAGGCATCAAAATCAAACGCAGGCCGTGGAAAATCACCCCGGATCATTTCTTTGAGGACAGCAGCCGGCTCCGCGACCTTTTTGCCCAGCTAATCAACGCCGGCAGCGCCCGGGACATTGCCATACTGCCGGCAACTTCCTACGGCCTGTCCACGGTCGCCAAAAACATGGACCCCTCAAGAGGCAGGACCATCATCATAGCCGGCCAGCAGTTTCCCAGCAACGTCTATGCCTGGAAACGATTTTGCAGGACCCATAACTGCCGGATTAAAGCAATCAAGGCGCCAACCGGGTTCAAAGACAGGGGAGAACGGTGGAATGAGCGGATTCTTGAGGCTATCGATACCGACACCCTGCTGGTGGCCCTGGGACATGTACACTGGACCGACGGCACCCTTTTTAAGCTGCGGGATATAGGCGAACAGGCGCGCATAGCCGGGGCGTACTTCGTCGTCGACGGTACGCAATCGGTCGGGGCCCTGCCTTTTGACGTGCAGGATATCAAGCCCGATGCCCTGATCTGCTCGGGCTATAAATGGTTGATGGGTCCCTATTCCATCGCCCTGGGCTATTTCAGCAAGCGCTTTGCGGATGGTCTGCCCCTGGAAGAGGGATGGATCACGCGAAAGGACAGCGAGAACTTTTCAGGCCTGGTACAATACACCGACGAGTATCAGTCCGGTGCCGTACGATTTGATGTCGGCGAACGAAGTAATTTTATACTGGTGCCAATGATGATCGCAGCGCTGCAGCAGCTCATCCGGTGGGAACCGCAAGGCATACAGGACTATTGCAGGGAGTTAACGGCCGACATAGTGCAGGAACTGCCTCACCTGGGGTACCGAATCGAACAGCCGGCATGGCGGGGAGATCATTTATTCGGCATCCGGCTGCCCAAGCATCTGAATCCCGCCGAACTGGAGCAGGACCTCAGCCGGAGCAACATCCATGTTTCGCTTCGCGGGTCAGCTCTTCGCATCTCCCCGAATGTCTATAACAGCGAACAGGATATGAACGCTCTGCTCGAGGTTCTCTCTCAGCGATAATGGGGGGCAAGGCAATGAGGAATACATTGAGCTTGGCTGCGTCTCCCGCGGTGTATGCTTTTCTCCCTTCATAAAGCTTGGGTGGTTCATGCTTCAGCCGGTTCGACGCAGAACCATCAGTATATCCTTATCCTGAAACAGGAAAAGTATTTCACTGCCGTTATCACATCTGCATTTAGCCCGTATCCGTTTTTAAATGTGGTTAACCAATTAAGTAATGGATTGGGGTCCTCTACTCCATAGTACCTCGCAGAGGTATGGTACAATCCGGGTTTGCCCTAATCATTCGGTTCCAGGATATGCTCTATCCGGCTTTGTGCATCCGAAAGATGCGCTCGTGTGGCACGATCGTTTACCTGATTCCGGGACTGGCGGACATCAGCCAGCAGCAGTTCAAGCTGATTGCGGACGATGGGACGAATATCCGACTGGCTGACATCTACGTCGGTCCAGCCGTAGTATTCTTTCATTTCCCCGGGTATGTCGGAAAGCTCTTCGGTCATCAGGTATTCCATGCGTTCGATATAGGCGCGCTGTAAATTGCGGCGGTGGACATCAATGGCCGTGCTGCGATCAAGCTCGCTCCAGATACTTTCGCGCAGATCATCCATCATTTCAAAAGCGTCGTAGGGTTCGCCGGCGCTTCGGACTTCCATCTCGACCAACCGGGCAATGCGCTGCGGGTTGGTAAGGTCGTTCAGTACCCCCGCCTGCGCGCTGCGCATGTTCTCTACCACCGTAGATTGATTGATCCGGCCCAGTATTTCTTCATTGAGCATCCATTCGGGCGTAACGAAAGCGTGCTCTGCCAGAAAGTCGACGGCCCGCTTCTGGGTATCCCGGGATACGAACTCATACACCGCTCCCTCCTGGTTATAGGTTTTCGGATTTTCGTAAACACCCCCCACATTTTTGGTTACGTGTCCCATATAGCGGCTCCACTGAGTCAACACATTGTCATAAAGCTCCTCCAGCTCTTCAAAGTCTGCCCCCTCGCGCTCCGTCCACTCCAGCAGGTTACTGGTAATTCGCTCCAGGTTGGCCAGCCCCAAACGGCTCGCTTTCATGGCATCATTGCCGAGATCTTCATTCTGGGAGCGGGGATCGATTTTACCGACTGTTTGACGGCCGTAAAAATAAACCGGGTCGCCCGATCGCTCGCGGGTCCACTCATTAAGCTGCGCCTCCCGCTCCTGGTCACTCATCGATTCCGGGAACCAGCTGTACCCCCATTTGATCGACCACTTGTCGTATTCGCCGATGGCGGGATGAAACTGTTCAACGCCGTCCCCGGGCTGCGCGATATAGTTAAATCGCGCATAATCCATGATCGAAGGCGCTGTCCCGTGCGTTGCCGTAAAGGAAGGCGACCGCAGCGAGTCGACCGGGAAGGCATGACTCGATCCCCAGTTGTGGGGAAGCCCCAGGGTATGTCCCACTTCATGCGAGGAAACAAACCGGATGAGCTCACCCATTACCTCATCCTCAAACTGTATGGAGCGCGCTTCTGGATTGGCGGCGGCCGTCTGCACGAAATACCAGTTGCGCAACAGGTTCATCACATTATGATACCACAGAATATCGCTCTCCAGGATCTGTCCAGTCCTCGGATCATGCACATGGGGTCCCATCGCGTTGGAAATATCATTGGCGATATATCGAATAACCGAATAGCGTACGTCTTCCGGCGTGAATTCCGGGTCTTCCTCTTCGGAAGGCGGATCTCTGGCAATAATGGCATTCTTAAAGCCCGCCGCCTTGAACGCTTCCTGCCAGTCTTCCACGCCCTGCTTGATATAGGATCGCCATCTCTCGGGGGTCGCCGGATCGATATAATAGACAATGGGCTCGACCGGCTCGACGAGCTCGCCATCCAGATAGGCTTCCTTGTCCTCGGGCACCAGGTCATAACGCGTAATAAATTGCTTTTTATCCGCTTTGTGGCGCTCTCCGCCATATTGCGTCTGGTCAATCGAATAATATCCCACCCGCTTGTCGACAGACCGTTTCTCCATTTGGGATTCGGGCAAAAGGATCATCGATTGATTCATCTCCAGGGAAATCGTACCGGTGGAGGCATCATCCGGGGGATTATTGGAGTCGTAGGTAAGGATATGGCGGTTCTCCACATTCTTCGGGTAGGCTCGAATGCTGTCCACAAAGCTCCGGCTCTTATCAAGCCGGCGAACCTGAAACTCTTTGCGCTGTTCCTTGCTTAGGCCGCTGATCAGGGGGACGTCCGAGGTGTAAAAGTCCGTAACCTCGATAACGCTCGTTCCCGATGCGGAATCCTCGCCGAGGGCTTCAATGTCAAAGCTGTGGACCACCGGCTCGTAATTATTGTTCCGAACCGATGTGTAGATCGGATTATTTTCATCCGCAATATTCTCATACGATACGTGCCGCAATAGAATCTTGCTATCCTTTTTTTGCCAGCGTACGACCTGCTGCGATCGCGCCTTCATGCCCGCCCCGCCGAAGCTCAGGTCATTTTGCGTCCCCGCTATGCGGCTGACCAGCAATATCTCCCGGTTCAACAGCGAATCGGGTATTTCGTAGTAGTACTTATCTTCAACTTTATGAACGGTGAAGAGGCCTTCGTCACTTTTGGCCTCGGCTGTAATGACGTTATCGTACGGTTTATGCTCGCTATCATCGGTTTCAGCCGTAACAACAGGCTCTTCTGCTGATGGTTGAAGGGACGCACAACCGGCAAATAGGAGCATGACGGTCAAAAGCACGGCCGCTCCTTTTAGACGTTTCCAAACGGGGTAATTCATATCAGACGATCGTATATCTTGGGTTATTTTTAACTGCTGAAAGGTTAAGTTTGTAACGCAATGATTCAAGAGCAGGCTCTGATATAGATGTAAAAAAATATAATTTGGAGTTTGTTATGCCGTTATTTAAAATAAGCAGTTCCGCTTTAGCTGCATTCAAGGTACCCATTTGATTCGGGCATCACGATTCGGGCATCATATTAAAAGTAAGAATTAGCCAAATTGCGTCAGCTTTATTACCTTTAATTACTTATGGCGAAATCCACTGTCAAACCGTTGAAACATCTATTTTATTTTTTCAAGGACTTGAAACAAACCGGGGCTATAGCTCCCAGTTCCAAATTCTTAGCCAAGGATCTGGTGACCAAGCTGAAAAAAGAAGTGGTATGCGATACGTGCCGTCCTCTCAAGATTCTGGAATTAGGTCCTGGTACCGGCCCGTTGACCAGGGAAATAGTTAAATATTTGCGTCCCCAGGATATGATGGATATTGTGGAGATCCACAAAAAGTTTTATCAGATCGTCAAAAACCGGTACCGCCAGCCCAACCTTCAGGTTCATCATGCCGACATTCTACAATTTCAGCCCGACTATAAATATGATTTCATTTTTTCTAGTCTTCCGTACGAAAATATGCCGGAAGAAATCAGCCAGGAGATCTGGAAAAAAAAGCTGAACCTCTGTTCTTCGGACGCCTGTATCAGCTACTTTAAATATGTGAAGTTTCGAAACTTTAAAAATGATTTCGAGGAAGAGATCGTAAATAAATACGGCCAGAATAAAAAGATTGTTCTCCGCAACCTCCCCCCCGCCAAAGTCTACACCCTCGAAATCAATGATAACGGCGAAAGAATCCCCCTGGCAGAGAATACAAACGTGGCTTAATTAAAGAGCGGTTTTTCAAAGCCCTTTCATACTTTTTGTATACACAGTGGTTTCGAATGGCCCGAACCTTGAATTCGATCCAAACTCCTGGCTACTCAACGTTCTCTAAAAGAAGATTACATTCAGCAGGGAGAGCAGGATACTGAAGACCACTGCCCACCAGAAATTTTCGATTTCCAGTCCATCCACCACCGCCGCTATCAACATAACCATAAGGGCGTTGATAACCAGCAAAAACAATCCGAGGGTGAGGATCGTAATGGGCAGGGTCAGAAATATGACAACCGGTTTGACAATGGCGTTCACCAACGCCAGCAGGATGGCCGACCAGAGCGCAGTCCAATAGTTTTTGACGTGGATTCCCTTTAATAGATAGCCAATCGCCAGGACGGCAAGACTGTTAACAAGTATTTTCGTAATCATGGGTATTGGATTTATTCCTGTTCGAATAAGTATACGGACGAAGCCGGTATATGTTTTGATAAACTTATTCCCTTATTCCCGGCTTAAAAATGCCGCCTCTCCCCGTTATCCACAAAGTTTTCCACAATCAACCTTTATCCTGTGGATATATGTGGATAAACAGCATGAAAAGCTTTCCTCCCGCAAAGAAGACTATTCGACCGTCACGCTTTTAGCCAGGTTCCGAGGTTGGTCGACGTCACAGCCACGATTGACCGCAATATAATACGACAGCAACTGCAGCGGGATAGCAGTCAGCAGGGGCGAAAGACAGTCTTCGGTTTCCGGGATGGGACAATTGAATTCCGCCAGGTCGATCACCTCGCTGTTATCTTCGCCGGTAATGGCGATAATACGTCCCCCGCGAGCCTTCACTTCTTCAATATTGCTGATCATCTTGTCATTCGTATGGTCTGTCGCGGCAATGACGACCACCGGCATCATTTTATCGATCAGTGCGATGGGGCCGTGTTTCATCTCCGCCGCCGGGTATCCTTCGGCATGGATATAGGAAATCTCCTTTAGCTTCAGGGCTCCCTCCAGGGCCACCGGAAAGTTATAGGTCCGCCCCAGGTACAGGAAGTTGGGAGCATACGTAAACAGCTCCGCCATATTTTTTATCGATTCGCTATGGTCGAGTATCTTTTCAATCTTTTTCGGTATACCGTTGAGCTCCCGGATCAGGCGCGCAGCATACTCCCCGTCAATCATATTTCTCTTTTGTCCCAGCAAAATAGCCATCATCGTCAGTACCGCCACCTGTGTGGTAAACGCCTTGGTAGACGCCACCCCGATTTCAGGTCCCGCATGCGTGTACACGCCGGCGTCGGTATCCCGGGCAATGGTTGAACCAACGACATTGCAGATCCCCAGGGCGAGGGCCCCGCGTTCTTTGGCCGTACGCAGAGCGGCCAGCGTATCAGCGGTTTCGCCACTTTGCGAGATGACCAGCATCACGTCATCCTCAGAGATAAGCGGCTCCCGGTAGCGAAATTCAGAGGCGTATTCCACCTCTACAGGGAGCTTGGCCAGGTGCTCAAAAAGGTACTCCCCCACCAATCCCGAATGCCAGCTGGTGCCGCATGCCGCTATGATCAGCCGTTCCGCCCCCTCCAGCCGATCCATAATGTCCGTGAGTCCCCCGAGCTGCACCGAACTGTTTTCTACGTTCAGGCGTCCCCGCAGGCAGTCGGCCACGGCACTCGGCTGCTCGAAAATCTCCTTCAGCATAAAGTGCGGGTAGCCCCCCTTCTCTATTTCATCAAGGCTCATCGCCAGCTCATGCACTTTCTTCGTGAGCGACACATCTTCAATGGTTTTGACCTCATATCCCTCCTTGGTGACGATAGCCATCTCCCCGTCGTCCAGGTAGACGACCTTGTTCGTATGTCCCACTATCGGGGAGGCATCCGACGCGATAAACATTTCCCCGTCGCCAATGCCCAGCAGCAGCGGGGATCCTTTGCGGGCCACGATAATGCGATCGGGTTCGTCAATATGAAGGATAGCCAGTCCATAGGTGCCGACCACCTGCTTCAGGGCCAGGCGAACCGCCTTCTCGAAACTGACGGCCTCGCCATCTTCATAGACCTCCTCGATCAGCTGGGCAATAACTTCGGTATCCGTATCCGTATGGAACGTACGTCCCTTGTTCTTAAGCTCTTTCTTAAGAGAATTATAGTTTTCAATAATGCCGTTGTGGACGAGCGCGATATTTCCGGACTGGCTTACATGCGGGTGTGAATTGATATCGTTGGGCGCCCCGTGGGTGGCCCATCGCGTATGCCCGATCCCGGTATCCCCTTCCGACGGATCAGCCTCCAGTTTATTTCTAAGCGTCTCGACTTTGCCTTTTCCCTTCTTGATATCCAGCCGACCATTCATCAGCGCAATACCGGCCGAATCATAACCGCGGTATTCCAGCCGTTCAAGTCCCTTCACAATAATTTCGCTGGCTTGTCTATTCCCTATATATCCTACAATTCCACACATAAAAACGATCTAAAATTCGTGATGATTATTTATTATACTATCTCTCTGTCTCAACTAAATGAGATGTCAATTTATCATTATAACAGGGATTTTAAAATAATAGAATAAAAATTTTTTAAGGGGGACCCACAGATGAATTTATGTTTTTATGAGGATGAAAAACTTACCGACTTTCATCCCCTCACGCTCAGCCGCCCGATAGATGACCTGCGCATCGGCATTTTTACGATCAGGCAAAAATGGCTATACTCGCTGCAAGCGGACTCGTTTGCCCGGATTGTCCGCCCCGATCTCCGGGGCGTTTTCGAGTCCGGCGACCTGGCCGGGGAAGAGGATTGTCTCTGGATTAATGCCCGGTACCTCCCCTCCGAGGCCCTGGTACGGGAAGTGCGAGCCCTGGACACGGGCACCTGCCTCCAGGTTAACTCAACCGTCATAGCTGCGCGGGTGGACGCTCAGACGTCACAAAAATGGATTGAAAACGGGAGTCCCGCTTTCAACACCCTGCTGGTCGTAGAGTCGCAGCCCTTCCCCTGCCTCCGCTTTTTGTGGGATTTCATCCGGCTTAATGGCCGGGAGATTGTACGCGATTTCCAGTTCGTACGTTCCGCGAATGACGGTGCCGCGAGCATTTCAGAGCGGGTTGCCTTTGAACGCAGAGAGCAAATTACCATAGAAAAGGGAGCCACCATCGAAGCCGGGTGCGTACTCGACGCCCGGAAAGGTCCCATCTATATCGGGGAAGAAGCCACCCTTATGGCCGGCGCCCTTCTTCGCGGCCCCATTGCCGTATGCGAAGGAGCTACCGTCAAGGCCGGCGCCAAAATTTACGGAGACACGACCGTCGGGCCGGTCTGCAAGGTGGGGGGCGAAGTCGACAGCACGATTTTCCACTCCTACTCCAATAAAGCTCATCACGGGTATATCGGTCACTCTGTAGTGGGACAGTGGTGCAATTTCGGGGCGGGAACTACCGTCTCCAATTTAAAGACCAACTACAGCAATGTGCGGGTCCACCACTGGGAGAATGGTGAGGAACAGGACACCGGGCTGCAGTTTGTGGGTATGATCATGGGCGATCACTCCAAAACGGCGATCAATGCGGTGATTAATTCCGGTACCGTGACCGGCGTCTGCTGTAATATCCTCTCCCGCGATTTTCCACCCAAATATATTCGTTCGTTCAGCTGGGTCGGATCCAATGTCATCCAGCCCTACAAGATCGACAAGGCGCTCGATGCCATGGGGTTCATGATGGCGCGGCGGGAGATCGAGCTGTCCGAAGACTACAAAGAGATGATGCGATATCTTTTTAAGGAGAGCCGTCAGGCCGGTTAAAGGACCTCAGTAGTGAATTTTAACTGCTATCAAACGGTCAACTTTCAGGTAAGCTTACATACAGGAGAATCCCCTGCCCTGTTTTCCACAGCATGCTCAGGCGGTCACCGAAAACCTTCAAAGACGGCTCGCAAGAGTCGGGTTTTCCGCGGCGTGCTCCGGGATCCGAAATTCGCAGTCCGGGGTCCGGAATACGGGATTCGAGGGTCCGAGGTCCGGGGCCAGGGCCTGGTGTCCGGGACTTTGGGCCTGGGCCTGGAGCTCATGGCTGCAAAGCAGCAGCGCTTATGAGGCCCACGGGGGCAGGACGCCCGGTTCAATTCCAAAAACAAGATTGATCAGGGAGAAAGCGCCGGCCGTCAGCAGCACGATAAATATCAGGTTCAGCCAGAGTCCGGCGTTGGACATCTCCGGAATCGTAATTTTACCACTGCCATAGACAATAGCGTTCGGGGGCGTAGCCACCGGCAGCATGAAGGCGCAGCTGGCCCCCAGGGCGGCGGGCACCGCCAAAAGCAGGGGATTCTCCCCCAGTCCGATAGCCACGGAGGCCAGGATAGGCAGAAAAGCAGCGGTCGTAGCGGTATTGCTGGTCATTTCGGTCAGGAAGATAATCAGCGTAATAACCGCGCCTATCAACAAGACAATGGGCCAGCCGCCCAATACTCCCACACCCTGGCCGATCCATTCGGCCAGGCCGGTGTCACTGATGGCCGAAGCCAGGCTCAGTCCCCCTCCGAACAGGATCAGCACGCCCCACGGGAGCTCTTCGGCGTCGGACCAGGACAGAAGGAACTGCTTCTTTTTGATATCCACCGGGATAATGAACAGCGAGACCGCCGCCCCGATCGCAATGCCCGCATCCGACAATCCCGGCAGCATGCCGGTCAGCAGCGGACGAATGATCCACATCAGTGCGGTGATGCCGAAGACCAGGGCCACCTTTTTCTCAGCGCCGCTTATCCTGCCCAGCCCGGTCAGCTGGTTTTGAATAAGCTTTTTACCCCCCGGCAGCTCCTGGAGATGTATCGGGTATACAATTTTGGTCAGCACCCAATAAAGAATGGGCAGCGATACCAGCATAAGCGGCACCCCCAGCATCATCCACTGGGCGAACCCGATCTCTACGCCGTAGTTTTCACTCATAAAGCCCGCCAGCAGGGCGTTGGGTGGCGTCCCTATGATGGTGCCCATGCCCCCGATGTTGCAGGCGTAAGCGATGCTCAGCAGCAGGACGATTTCAAAATTCAGCTTCCCTTCCGCTATCTCGTCGCGTCGATCCTCGACAAGCTGTAAGATGGAGAGCGCTATGGGCAGCATCATCAGGGCGGTAGCCGTATTGCTGACCCACATGCTCAAAAAGGCGGAGGCTAAAATGAAACCCATGACGATGGAGGAGGGATTGACGCCCACGTAGCTGACAATATTAAGGGCAATTCTCCGGTGCAGGTCCCACCGCTGCATCGCCACCGCAATAATGAATCCACCCATAAAAAGGAATATCAGGGGATTCGCATAGGGAGTCGTCGCATCGCTGATAGGCACGATATTCAGCAGGGGCAGCAACACCACAGGCAAAAGTGCGGTAACGGCGATAGGCAGCGCTTCGGTGATCCACCAGACCGCCATAATCGAAGCAACGGCCGCGGTCCGCCACCCCTCTTGGGAGAGTCCCTCCGGGACTGGCAAGTAAAGCAGAACAACGAAAACTACTATTCCAGCGAAAAAACCCAACCGCGTTCTAAGCCAAGACGATGTTTCCTTCACCATATGTATGTTTTAAAAACTCATAGTTATTGTTAGAGTCTCATTGTCAAACCGTTGTTTTACCCCATGGCTACATTTTCATTTCCGCGATTTTAAAATCGTCATGTATAGCCTGTATATACAATGTACACTGCGGTTTTAAAATATGATCGGGCTTTGGTATTGAGCAAAACCCCTGGTTGTGCAAAGCCCGCTGTTCTTCAAAATCGGCCGTATCAGACCTGTCCTGTGAACGTGGTTATTCCTAATACATCTATCGCATGCAGAAATTCAGAAGGATTATACACAGGGAGCGTGTTTTCAGTAACGTCTTTTTGATTTCTGGAAATAATTGCTTCTACATTAACTTAACATGGCCGACTGATAGAACACACCATCTTCATGTTAGACATTGATTTTCCAACTGTTTTTTATAGTCTTCTTCTCCCCTATTTTTGTTCTTTAAAATGCCGACCAGAGAAGCAGTAACAGGAGGTAGCTCTTGGATAACAGAAGAGAACTCTTCAGTTTCAATAAGAGCAAAATAATCAGCCACCATTTGAGGCACCGACGCACCTTTTCGTTTTGCATGTCTTTTGGCTCGCTTAATCAGCGAATCATCTAACCGGAATGTTAATTTTCGTTTCATAACAAGGCATATTATTTTTAGTGTAAAAAACGTCACACTGACGAAAAGAAGCAAGAAAAATTATGCTTATTAATTATGCTTATTAAAAGGACTCTCAAATAACCTATTGTTCCTCTTGATTTTTATCCGCCCTAAATTCCCAGGACCTTCCCCGCTTTCATGGCCGGCGGGAAAGCGCAAGGCGGAGATAATAGCGCGGCCAGTCGCTACAGAAGCGCAGGGCTGCATGACTATGCGCGGGAGGCGCCGGGGGAGCTCACAGCAGCACCCGGAATAATTTCAGAAATTAAGTTGAATTTTCTCCCCAAAGCTCCCTATATTTCAATTCCTCAAAAAGGGCTGTGTTGTATTTCATGCCCAAGTGGCGGAATTGGTAGACGCGCATGCTTCAGGAGCATGTGGCCGTATGGCCGTGGAGGTTCGAGTCCTCTCTTGGGTACTATAAGACATGCTATTATAGCCGTAACCTGTTGGTATAAAACGTATTAACGAGTTACGGCTTTTCTTTTGGTAGAACAAATCTACAAAAAGCCCGATTTCTCCTCTCTCACTTGAATTAATCATTCCCACAAACCTAATCCTTCAATTATATTATTCTTGTGCGAATAGTTGTTTTACCAAATACTAATTTATAGCAATCATAGTATTTGTCACCGGCTCCCAACTCCCTGCTATCTCGTTAAGTAAAAAATATTTGTTCACCGAATAGGTCACTCATCTTCATAATATTGAGGTCACCAAGAGCTCAGCCTGCCCCCTCTGAATGCTCCTCAACTATTATTAATAACTTATCTATATATAAAAAATCTCATTGATATTTAATCAATGATTAATCAGAATTTTTACTAATCAATGTTACCCATCTGGAGAATGTCTATTTACCCACTTAATATCCTACAAATTTATTATTGAACCAATTTGATTGTAAAATTATATGTACCCGGAGAGTCCCAAACATCAGGGCTTTATAATACAATAGCTTTCAATATGTTTTTGTCTAAAAAATATAGTGCTGGGTGCTGAAAGTGATAACTAATTTTCCGTTCATAAAGATCAAATAAGCTTAAAACTTCCTTGGAGTCTGATATTTACAAAAAGGACGTCCTCGCTTAGATTAGAGTAATTTCACTATTAACCAACCTGAAAATGTGCAGTACTGCTGACTCTATCAAGATAGCCTTTACTCTATTTGGATGGATTTTAGTTTTAAATATTCGCCAATCAAAATGGAGGCAGGGAAAAATACTTCTTCCTC
>NZ_JBEPWZ010000063.1:0-13709 GCF_041642155.1 Fodinibius sp. | reverse complement strand
TCAGCCTGCCGCTGTTGCTTTTATATGAGGTATTGATTTTTATCTCGCAACCGGACAGCGAGCAGATTGTGCGGATTTCTGTTGATATATGGATTAAAACCCTCTTCGCCTATTTCAGCCAGGATGTACTTTCGATCACTCTTATCCTCGTCGCCCTTACCGGAATTTATATCCTATACCGAGAACGAAAAAAACTTGCCTCTCTCAAATTCAGCTACTTCATGACGATGCTGGTTGAGGCTTCGGTCTATGCCTTTCTGCTCGCTGTTCTCATTACGATTACCGTCAGTAATCTCCTGCAGATGGCGCAGGTGTCTCCTAGCGAAAGTCTTTCACTGCTCCAACAAATGGCTTTGTCGCTGGGCGCCGGATTGTATGAAGAACTTTTTTTCCGGGTTATCCTGGTATCTGCCCTGCTATGGTTGTTTAAGCATTTCTTTTCCAAAAAAAATATCGCCTATATACTGGCCATCCTGCTGGCGGCACTTATCTTCAGCCTGGTACATTACGTCGGATCCATGGGCGATCCTTTTACGCTTGGCTCCTTTCTGTTTCGTTTTCTGTTCGGGCTGGCACTTAACGCGATTTATGTGTGGCGGGGCTTTGGTATGGCCGCATGGACCCACGCTCTTTATGACCTGATGGTTATTGTTTTCTAAGAGAACTTTGTATAATCATTCTTTTGCCCGATGTCGACGTTGTCGGTCCGTTGAAATCTTTACATGTGGACTCCATATCGCGATCCCAGCCGCCCTCCGGCCTTGAAAAAAATCAGCGTATTCCTATAACACGTTCGGGACACGGTGGGCCGACTGATTCAGAATCTTCTTCTATATAGGGTACTTACCCATCAAGTGTGTCCTAATGAGATAATAGAAGTCTCCTTGCGTAGATTCGGGAAGTCATCACACCACCCCCAAATGAACTTTACTGACCTGCCACTGCAGACGTTCATTGGCAACCACATCCAACGAGAGAACGGGCCGAACGAAGGACCCGTACGACACAACGATCCCTTCTATTTCATTAAAAAAAGTAAATAGTTATACTATCTTTAAGAAAGCTTCACAAATAATTGATATGTTAGTTAAACATTTACTTTACCTATGAGGCTCATTAATGAAACCGATTTAGATTTTAGAATCAAATTTGATATTATATTCAAAGAAAGATTGAGTGAAACCATCGAGCCCGATATTCGTAAAACAGGGTTAATGACTATATAGTCAACAGCCCTTAATCGTAAATTGTTTGGCAGTCAAAAACGAACTTAGTGGGATGGCCGAATTAACGACGGAAGAAATTCAGAAACAGGAAGATTTTGAGGAAGAGATCATTCCCCATCTGGATGCTATGTACAATTTTGCGCTGCGCCTCACTTCTGATCCCAGCGATGCCGAGGATCTGGTACAGGATACGATTGTCAAGGCTTTCCGTTTTTTCAGCAGCTATGAGAAAGGAACGAACGCCAAGGCCTGGCTCTTTCGCATTTTAAAAAATTCCTACATCAACAATTACCGGAAGAAGTCAAAAAAGCCAAGCCAGGTCGATTATGACGAAGTTTCCACCTTCTACGAAACCATACGAGCCGAACGCACCGATACGTCTGACCTGGAAGATAAAATGTTTCGCGAGCTTATTGATGATGACATTTCGAATGCGCTTGATGAGCTTCCCGAAGATTTCCGCACGGTCGTATTGCTCTGCGATGTAGAAGGGTTTACCTACGAAGAAATTGCCAACATGCTGGATGTTCCGATCGGGACGATTCGCTCGCGCCTGCACCGGGGGCGAAACCTGCTGAAGGCCCAGCTTATGGAATACGCCAAAAAACGCGGCTACCAGCCGGATTAGGGTCAGAGTTCAGCTTTCCCTCTCCCCCGTATTTTACACTTTCAGAGGATTCTGAAAACCCAAGAAGTATTTTTCAATACCCAATACAAGCCAAGCACGGAACGAGCTACTTTTCACCGGTGGCACGGGGAATACGGGATTAAATCCCGGGATCAGCCTTGTCGGCAGTAGAAGAGCTGGCCTTCTCAGTTATTTCAATAGCGTCGACGGGAAAAATAATGCGCATGGTGGTCCCCCGCCCCACTTCCGTTTCGTGAATAAGCAGCCGCCCATCGTGATAACCCTCGATAATGCGTTTTGTCAGACTGAGCCCCAGTCCCCATCCCCTTTTCTTTGTACTGTAGCCCGGCTTGAAAATCTCGTTTTGAAACTTCTTTTCAATCCCGACTCCTGAATCCATAATATCGATGAAGACCTCATTTTCCATGCGATACAGCTTGACAGTCACCTGCGCCTTCGCCGCGGTCGATTTGATGGCATCCATCGCATTTTTGATTAAATTTTCCAGCGCCCATTGAAAAAGATCAGAATTTACTTTCGCCTGTATTCCTGAGTCCAGCTGGCACAAAACATCCACATGTTTGCCCAGCTGGGGCAGCCGGTGCTCCATATAATGAACCACTTCCTGCACGATGGGCTCCAGCCGCTGGTAGGTTAACTCGGGCTCAGATCCGATCTTGTTAAAGCGATCGGCCACGTCCCGCAGGCGCGTAATATCATTTTCCAGCTCATTACAGATACGCTGGGTAAAATCATCTTTTTTCTCCTCCCGAAGCAGCTCGACCCACCCGTACAGGCTGGACAACGGCGTTCCCAGCTGGTGGGCCGCCTCCTTGGTCATACCGACCCACAAATTTGACTGCTCCGAACGGCTGATCGTCCGGTAGCTCACCCAGCCGATGCCCAGCAGCAGCGCCAGCAAGCTGAGCTGGATATAGGGAAAATACCGGAGGTACCGGACGGTGGGACTCTCTCCATAGTATACATACTGCCTCTGGGAGTACTGTTCGTCACCCAGCACAATTTCAATCGGGTCGTTCATGGAAGCATATTCCTCAATTAAATCCTGGTTCTGTTCTTCTTCCACATGATTAGCAACAATAATTTCGCCCCGTTCATCCACAATAATACGCGGTACCAGGAAACGATCTTCACTCAGCACTATTTCCTGGGTTACAAACGTCTGCGAAGCCCGATCGGCTTCAGCGTCTTCAATAAGGGTAATAATACTATCCGGAACGGACGACCGCCTGCGCAGGAAATCCACTGCCTCCAGCAGGCTCTGGCTGATCTCCTCCTGCGTGGGATCGCTTGTATATTCAATCGCCTTGGCCCAAAGCTCCACCCCCGACTGTTCCTGCTGAAGAATGCGGGTGACCAGGTACTGGTTATAGGCAAACGAACCGATGCCCAACAAAACAAACAGCCCTATCAGCGCTATATTAATTCGGTTTGACGTAATATGAGGTTTCATAAAGCCCGCTCAGGCTAATTATCATACAGTTCCTGACTAACGTCTGTATTTTACAAAATAAAAAAGGCATCACCGAATGATGATGCCTTTTTGTACTTTTTTTAAAATAAGATCCTATGCGGAAGCTTTCCTCTTCTCGTAGACGGGAGGCGCATCATTATCGATCGTTTCTTTCGTAATCACACAACGCTCGATATTTTTCATCGACGGAAGGGTAAACATGATATCCAGCATAGCCGACTCCATAATAGAACGGAGTCCCCGCGCACCGGTTTTCCGTTTAAGCGCCTTTTCTACGATACGCTCAAGCGCCTCTTCCTCAAAAATAAGCTCCACTCCTTCCATCTGGAACAGTTTTTTATACTGCTTGGTGAGCGAATTTTTGGGCTGTACCAAAATTTTAATCATCGCACTCTTGGAAAGCTGATGCAGGCCGGAGATGACCGGCAGGCGACCGATCAGTTCCGGAATCAATCCATACTTCTGCAGGTCCTGTGGCTCCACATAGGTAAATATATCGGGATCCTCCCGATCAAACGTCACCTGTTCCTCGGAATGGAAACCAAGCGAGCTCACCGACAAGCGCCGCGAGATCACTTCCTCCAGTCCGCTGAAAGCGCCGCCGCAGATAAACAGAATATCCGAGGTGTCCACCTGGATAAAACTCTGTTCCGGGTGTTTTCGTCCCCCTTTAGGCGGAATATTAGCTACCGTACCTTCCAAAATCTTAAGCAGTGCCTGCTGAACGCCTTCCCCGGAGACATCGCGCGTTATTGATGGATTATCGCTTTTGCGAGCGACTTTATCCACCTCGTCGATGTAAACAATGCCGCGCCGGGCCTGCTCGACATCATAATCCGCCGATTGCAGCAGGCTCGATAAAATGCTTTCCACATCTTCGCCCACATAGCCGGCTTCGGTAAGCACCGTCGCGTCGGCAATGGTAAAAGGTACATCAATGATGTTGGCCAGGGTACGGGCCAACAAGGTCTTACCACAGCCGGTGGGTCCCAGCAGCATGATATTGCTCTTCTCCACTTCGGTGTCGTCAAACTCATCCTGCAGTTCCGAGGTGATACGCTTGTAGTGATTATATACGGCTACCGAGAGTGTTTTTTTAGCTCCTTCCTGCCCGATGACATACTCATCGAGCTTGGCTTTTATCTCTGCCGGCTTGAGCAGCGGCTGGTAGTTCTTTTCGCGCTTTTTAGACATTGATGCCAGATCACTCTTCACAATGCCGGAAGCATCGGCTACACAGCGGTCGCAGATATACACGTCGTCCGGACCGGCAACCATACTATTCACTTCGTGGCTGGACCGGCCGCAAAAAGAGCAGTGAATAGTATTATCGTTGTTATGTTGTTCCTTGTCACTCATAATCTTCAGTTGAAGTATTGAAAATTACTTTTCTTCCTTTTTTTTATCCCGCTTCATAATATTGTCAACCAGGCCGTATTCCTTCGCTTCTTCGGCGCTCATCCACTTGTTGCGATCGGAGTCTTCCATGACCTGTTCCGCATCTTTACCGCAGTGCTTCGCCAAAACATTGCTGATGAGCTTCTTGATCCGAAGAATCTCCTGTGCTTCAATCTCAATATCACTGGCCTGCCCGCGAACGCCTCCGAGCGGCTGGTGAATCATCACCCGGGCATTGGGGAGCAGGTTGCGTTTCCCTTCAGCTCCGCCGGCCAGGAGTACCGCGCCCATCGAGGCAGCCATTCCCACGCAGGTCGTCGCAACATCACAGGTGACATACTGCATGGTGTCATAAATGGCAAAGCCGGCAGACACCACGCCGCCCGGACTGTTAATATACAGGTTGATATCTTTTTCATGGTCCTCGGCCTGCAGGTATAACAACTGGGCAACGACGGAGCTTGCTACGGCGTCGTTAACCGGCGTTCCCAAAAAGATAATCCGGTCTTTAAGCAGACGCGAATAGATATCAAAAGCGCGCTCGCCCCTTTCGGTCTTCTCAACCACCATGGGCACCAGGCTGTTGTTTTGAATCCGGGAAACGTCTGCATTTTCAGTATCAGGTACTTCGTATAAAGGTTGCTTGTTCATAATCTGTTTAAAAAATAAGACTTAATTACATTCATTAAAATAATGGTTGAAGAGCTGTCAGGCGTTCACTTTCTCATCGTGTTTTTCCTGATAGGTCTCCTTGTCAATCTCGTTGATCGCTACTTCACCCTTCAGCTTATCAAATACTTTTTCCTCACGGATGCTGTTGCGAAGACTTTCCAGCTGTTGTGGGTTCTGTGCGAAAAGATTTCGCATCTGGTCGATCGTAACGCCGTATTGAGCAGCCTGCATTTCCAGATGCTCATCTATATCTTCGGGTTTTATCTCAATATCGTCAAATTTTTCCTGCAATTTTTCATTCAGAAAAAACCACTTGGCATCACGCAGCGCGCGATCGTGGATATTCTCCTTGTATGATTCCTCATCAAAATCAGCCGGCAAGTCACCCCCTGATTCCTGCTGAACACGCTGCACAAACTGGTTTTTAACCTGGCTCAGAAATACGTCCGGAACCTCCAGATCATGTTTATCAACAAGCTCATCGATCACATCGTTCTTAAAAAGATCATCCGCTGACTGATCGTAGTAATTTTGGATGCGACTCTTGACCAGGCTCCTGTATTCATCGGTATTCTTGGCTTCCCCGTCGCTCTGCTCTTTGGCAAACGCATCCGTCAGCTCAGCCTTATGCAATTTTTCGACCTTTTTGACAAGCAGCAGGAAATCGTGGGTATGATCGTCATGACCTATCTCAACTTCCACTTTGTCGCCGATGGCGTGCCCGACCAGCTCATCCCGAAATTGCTCTGACTCTTCCCTGTTCAGGTCAATGACCTCTTCCGCCGCATTCTCCTCATCCGGCTCGCCATCTTCCAGCGGTACAGCGTCAACCGTAACCCTGCTGGTTTCCGTGATCTCTTCCTCGACCTCTTCCCAGTTGCCCTGCTGCTCCAGCTGGCGATTAATTTCCTCTTCCACCTCTTCATCCGTGACATCATGTACCATGCGGTCAACGGTAACCTCACTCAGATCTTCCAGTTCAAAATCGGGACGGGCTCCTATTTTAAATTTAGCCTCAAGTTCATCATTTTCCCAGATCAGGTCCAGCATCTCGCTTTCCCCTATCGGATCGTGCTCCGGAACAACTTCCTCCTCAAAGATCTCCTGAACATATTTACTAATCTCTTCCTGCTCTATTTCGTCACCAAATCGCTTTTGAACGATCTTCAGCGGCACTTTGCCGGGACGAAAACCGGGCATATTAATCTGTCCCCGGTATTTTTTATAAGCCTCTTTAAACTTCGGCTCCAGGTCTTCGCGCTGGGCAGAGATTACAATTTCTTTGTCTACAGAGGTAATATCATTTACGGTTATTTCCACGGAGTTACTCCAAAAAGTATTTAGATTAGAACGGTAAGAAATTCAAAAATAGTTGGTTTCAATATGTACGAGAGGGGGGACTCGAACCCCCACGCCTTAAAGGCACTAGATCCTAAATCTAGCGCGTCTACCAATTCCGCCACTCTCGCTATACGCTAAACCTCCTCCACCTGTTATTTACGGGGGTTTCAGAGCCACGAAAACTACAGCTTTTTTGCTCTTTTTTCAACATAAATAATTCCGACTGACTTGCGGATAATACTATGAGACGATCGCGTATTTTTGTAGCTTAAACCGTTTACAGAAACCTAACGCGCTAATATTGTATTATGTTTTTTAATCTTCGTCTCGTTTATATTACAACCGGCAGCAAGCAGGAGGCTAAGTCTATCGGGCGTTCACTTGTTGAAGAAAAACTCGCAGCCTGCGTAAATATTGTAGATGGCATGGAATCCATTTACCAGTGGGAAGGAGAACTAATTGAAGACCAGGAAACCATTCTCATTGCAAAAACCCCTTACCATAACGTGAAAGAGCTCACCGAACGGGTTAAAGAACTCCACAGCTACGACTGTCCCTGTGTTATTTCCCTGCAGCTAACCGAACAGGAAGGCAATGAAGAATACCAGCACTGGCTCATCAAAAATTCCAAAAAGCAGCAGATTGAGTACGAAATTGATGATATCTGATCTCCTCATTTCCGGTGCAGTCCGCATTCTGTTTTAGACTGCTCGCTCCACCTGCCATCGCGCCCCACCCCGGCCGCCGTGCAGTGCGTGCACCCGACCGAATGATATCCTTTTTCTTTCAGGGGATGCTGTGGAAGTCCGTGGCCCACAATATATTCCCGGACCAGTGAGCTGTCCCAGTCAATCAACGGGTAAAACTTCAGCATCTCCTCCTGCTTATCTATAATCCGGAGCGTACTGCGATGCCTGTTTTGAAATCCGATCAGCCCCGACATCCAGACATCGTGCTTCTCCTTAATCTCTGTGATCGGCTCAATCTTATTGATTCGGCAGCACCGGTCGGCATCCTGACTCCAAAGCTGCTGCTGTGTAACCGCATGCCGGCGGGGATCGGGACGCAAGTCGATAACATTCAGGTCCAGCAGGCGGGTCAGCCGTTTTTTATACACCAGGGTTTCTTCAAAATGGTAGCCGGTATCAATAAAATAGATCGGATGGCCTGGCCTGATCCGGCTCACAAGGTGCAAAAGGACCGCCGAGGTCGTCCCGAATGAAGATGTGACCAGCACCCCTTCAAAAGAATTAAAAACCTGTGCGACACGCGCATCCACAATTTTGGTCGAAAGCGACTGATTTATCTTTTCTTTATTGACAAGATACATATAGATTCCTCTTTACGACTGCATTGTACAATTTCTAAATCAATTCCCAATCTAACAGTGAATACACTAAAAGTCGAATATAATAAAAATATCTGCGAAGCCGTCATTGATCGTCCCAACACCCGCAATGCCATCAACTTCCGGGTAATGCAGCAACTGGAGACCCTGCTGACCGACATCGAATCCGACAGCAACACGCGATGCCTTATTCTGAGGGGCGCGGGAGAAAAAACCTTTATCTCCGGTGGAGATCTCCGGGAATTTCATGCCCTTAAAAGCGCAAAGGAAGCCAAATCAATGGCCCGGCGCATGCTCAGTATCCTGACGCGCATCGAGAAGCTGCCCTGCTGGACGATTGCCTGCGTTAACGGCCCGGCCTTTGGCGGCGGATGCGAGATGATGCTGGCCTTTGACTTTCGGATCACCTCGCCGGACGCCTCCTTCGGATTTACGCAGTCCGACTTTCACCTGCCTCCCGGATGGGGCGGCTTAACCCGGCTCGTCGAACGCGTAGGCCGGGCAACGGCGTTGCGCTGGCTGGGGAAAGCAGCCATTGTTCCTCCCCGGGAGGCTCTGCGTCACAAACTCATTGACCGGGTGGCGGAACGGGGACAGCTACGGAGAGAAACGCTCGAATGGGCCCGGGAGCTTTCCCATAACGACCGTGCTTTTATCAAAAATCTCAAAGAGGGAGCCCTGCGGTTGGCGCAGGCGCGCTGGAAATCCATCGCAGCAGAACTGGATGCTTTTGCCGAATGCTGGGAAAGCGAAGAGCATCAGGAGCAGGTACAGCGATTTTTAGAGCGGCCATAACCTGAGGCCCTGGCTGCTTACGTCCATTTATTCTTTCACCTTTTTGCGCAGGTACATCTTGGTTTCGTAGTGATTGCCCTTGCGAAACAGCTCCACCCGCATTGAATCGCCTTCCGTATACTCTCTGAATAGCGCCTGGGCATGCATTTTACTTTGCACCCGCTCATCGCCGATTCTCAGGATGATATCGCCCGGCATTATGCCCGCCTCGTAAGCCGGCCCGTCTCTGTTGACGCTTTGAACCAGCAAAAGCCCCGGAAAACCCCTGAGGTTATATTCAGCCATCAACTTATAGGTCATTTCTACGGTTGTAAAACCGGGATCAAAGGGCAGCTGCACCTCACCCGACGATACCAGTTGTCGAATAATTTTCTGTACCCGGTTGCTGGGGATAGCGAACCCCAGTCCCACAAATCCCCCGCTGGTGCCGCCGGTAAAAATAAACGTATTGATCCCGATAACCTTCCCCTCGCTGTCAACCAGGGGTCCCCCGGAATTCCCCCGGTTAATGGCGGCATCGGTTTGAATCATATCCACGTATACGCGGGGTTCATTGGGGTTCGGCCGAAAATCACGGTTGACAGCGCTTACGACTCCCACCGTAACCGAAGGCTGGGCCGACTCAAAAAGCCCGAACGGGTTTCCCACCGCCAGCGACCATTCCCCCACGATTACGCTGTCGGAATTGCCAAATTCCACGGTTGGGAACATACGATCAGCCTCCATCTTGAGAAGTGTAATATCGGCCAGCTCATCGGTGCCCAACACTTCGGCATCATACTGTTCGCCGTCGGGCAGGGAAATAACCACTTTTCTGGCATTCGTTCCGGCCACATGCTGGTTAGTCACAACCAAGCCCTCCTCACTGATGATAAAACCCGATCCCATACTGTTGACCTCTCGCTCGATCGGCACCGAAAAAAAACGGTTATAATACTGGTCAAATCCCACTCGGCGTCCTTTTTGCACAACTTCCGTAACCGTAATGCTCACGACGGCGGGACTCACATTCTCTACCGCCCGGGTGATAGCCGTACGCCGGCTGTTGTCAATAGATGATGTGGTGGTTTGCCGGACGGAAACGCTTTGTCCGGCCCGAACATCCTCATCTTCATCCGGTGCCGCGGACGATGACTGCGGGGACGAAGAGGAGGATATCGTCGTACCCGCCGCCTGCGTAACCGGGTTCCGTTGCTGCATGAGGGTATCACTTTGACGGGGGGCATCGGTGCACCCCGCGCCCAAAAGCAGAAACAATAGTGGAAGAACGGTACTGTAAACTGGATGCTTCATCCGTCTCAAAGTATCTGGTATTACGACTTATCTATGCTTACCAGTTGCTTAGAGCCAATTTCAACAATTTCTTTGATGGTCTCTTCAAGCGGACCCGGATGCCACGCACCCGATGCCTTTTTATGACCGCCTCCACCAATTTCACGTGCCCATTTGTTGACATCCACGTCATCGCTTTTCGATCGCAGGCTCATCTTCACACCGTCACCCAGCGCTTTAAACAAGATGGCGGCCTTGATACCGCGCACACTCAGCGGGTAGGCTACAAAACCCTCGCAATCATCATTGGTGGTATTGGTTTCCTGGAGCATTTCTTCGGTAACGTACATGATGGCAATTTGATTGTCCTCAAACAATTCAATCGTACCCATCGCCCTGCTGAGCAGGTGCAATTGATTTAAACTCTTGTTTGAAAACACTTTTTCAGCCACTTCATTGGGCCGGAATTCACCCAGTCGCAACAGCTCCGAGGCAATATTCATGGTTTCAGGCGTAACACTGTCGTACTGCAGCGATCCGGTATCCGTCAAAATACCGGTATAAAGCGCCTTTGCCACCTGGCCGTCAACCTGGGTCACATCATTTTGTAAAAAGAGATGAAAAATAAGTTCACAGGTCGAGGAAGCTTTTTCCACGGAAATACTAAACTCAAATCCGTCATGGGGGTCCGGGTGGTGGTCCACCATATAGGTAGGCTTGGGATCGTCCTGTATATAATCCGAATAGCTGCCGAACCGCTTAGGCGAATTCCCATCCAGTACAACATAGGCATCACACTTTTTAAGCACCTTCTCACTGGGCTGCTGTATGGGAAAAAACTCCGCAAGCCACTGTAGATTCAGGGGGACTGCATCGTCGTTGAAGGCATGGGCGTTAATACCGTTTCTCTTCAACCACAGGCAGGTAGCGACCTGCGCACCGATGCAGTCTCCGTCGGGACGTATATGTGAGTACACGCCCACGGTGCGATGCTGTTTTAATTTTTGGATGAGTTCTTCAAACATAACAACGGATTAGACCGCAAAAAATAAGCTTATTAAAATGGTACATAGCTTCGAAGAAAGCAATATTTTTTTCGGGTTAAAATCTTAGTCTTTTTTACGTATTATATTTCCTCTGTCGCTTTTACCGGTCAACGCAAATATACAACCATAATGAAATCCATACTCATCCTGTGCAATGGCAACCCGCCCTCTGAACGTCTTTTCAGGGAGCACTATGAAAGCACAGACTACCTTATTGCCGCCGACGGCGGGGGAAATATTGCCCTGAACATGGGGGTTGATCCCGATGTCGTTATCGGGGACCTCGACAGTTTTCTACCGGATCCCACACATTCCTTAGAGGTCATCCGCCGGCTCGACCAGGAGGCCAATGACCTCGAGAAGGCGCTCAAGCTGGCCCGGGACAAAGGCGGGGAGCAAATCACAATACTGGGCGCGACGGGACACCGCCTCGATCATACCCTTAAAAATCTATCCGTACTCAAACAGTTTAACAGCGTTTTTAAACAGGTCCGCATGAAAGATGATTTCGGGGAAACACTGCTTATCCCCCGCTCCTTTCGCAAAGCAATGGGGATCGGAACGCAGGTTTCTCTCTTCCCGCTTTCCGGAAAAGTGACGGGAATTACCACGACGGGACTCCAGTACCCGCTTCAACAGGAAGCGCTTGAAAATGGAGTGCGCGATGGTTCTTCAAACCGGGTGGTGGGACGTCCCGTTGAAATAACCTATGACCAGGGCGATCTGCTGCTGTTTGTAGCAACCCCGTGAGCAGTGAAAGATGAGCCGGCCAAGAAACAGCACACTATTTGGACGTTTACGGAAGCGGGTAGTCAGATTTTTATTTATCGCTTCCCGACCCGCCGGTTGGGGCAATCACACCACCTGTAGATAACAACGGGTTATGAAAAAGGATCTTAAACGATACGGTTCCGATGTCCTCAGGTGGACGGCTAAAGTCCTCGGGATCCTGGTAATCTGTTCGATCATTTCCGTTCTCCTCATGCGCTGGATCACCCCCCCGGCGACCTCTTTCATGATGCAGCGGTCGGTGTCCGCCTGGTGGAACGGGGAGGAGGACTTTGCATTGTACTATGAGTGGACGGACTGGGACCAGATCTCGTCCCACGTCAAAATGGCCGCCATAACCTCGGAAGATCAAAATTTTGCCAACCACTGGGGAATTGACGTCTCATCCGTACAAAAAGCGCTGGAAGAGTACGAGCGGGGTGACGATCTACGGGGTGCCAGCACCATTACACAGCAAACCGCCAAAAACTTATTTCTCTGGCCGGCCAAATCTTACCTTCGCAAGGGAATTGAAGCCTACTTTGCCCTGCTGATTGAGCTGTACTGGCCTAAAAAACGCATCCTTGAAGTCTACCTGAATATTGCTGAGTTCGGCGACGGCGTCTATGGGGTTCAGGCAGCGGCGGCGCGGTATTTCAATACCACTCCCGCCCGCCTCTCCAGGGCACAGAGCGCGCTCATGGTGACGGCCCTGCCCGCTCCCCGGCGCTATAACCTGGCAAACCCTTCCGGATATATGCTCCAGCGCCGCGACTGGGTGATACGGTATATGAATTTGTTGGGCAATGAGCGCTACCTGGAAAAGCTGTAGTGAGCCGTTAATGAAGCGTAATCAGATCCAGGATAATCGCATCCGCAATTTGGATGCCCTTGTCAGTCAGCTGTATGCACGCATCAAAACGAACTTTTTGCTCCTCTTCCCGGGCTTCCAGATAGGACGTCTGTCGCTTGTTAAGCCGGTAGTCATATCGCTTGTCCAGCTCTTCCGTGGTAACACCTTCGCGGGTTCGAAGTCCCATCATCAGGCGCTCCTCGGCCAGCTGCTTCATGGTAAGCGATTCCGGGTCGCTGCGGATGTCCTCCCCTCTCAGGTACGCCCGCAAATTGCGCTGCTGCTCCCATCGAACCGCCTTCTGGTTCCACCAAAACGAGTGGGCAGCCGGACCCAATCCCAGGTAATTCCGGTGCCGCCAGTAGCTGCGATTGTGCACAGCTTCACATCCCCGCCTGCTGTAGTTACTCACTTCATAGCGCTCTATCCCCTGTGCCTTCAGCCGGTCATTAATCAAATCGAAATGGTCCGCAACCTTGTCGTCTTCCGGCGGTGCAATACGTCCCAGTTCAACCTGCTTGCCCAGCCGGGTTTCAGGTTCTATCGTCAGTGAATAGGCCGAAACGTGCGGAGGGTTAAATCCAAGCAGCAGATCCAGATCGCTGTTCAGCTCTTCCAGGCTCTGATTCGGATTTCCGTAGATAAGATCCACGGTATAGGAGTCGAAAGCGGAGGCCTGAAGAAGCTCCATGCAGTTGAGCGCCTCCTCCCGGGAATGTGCCCGGTTCATAAACGCCAGGAAGTCCGCCTGAAATGTTTGCACGCCCATACTCAGCCTCGTCACGCCCAGGGAATGGAGATCCTGCAAAAATATTGCATTCACATCATCGGGGTTCACCTCGAACGTAAGCTCCCGGACATCCAAAG
>NZ_JBEPWZ010000062.1:0-13867 GCF_041642155.1 Fodinibius sp. | reverse complement strand
TGGTAAGCCACTTCGCTGACTACCCGGACCTGGAGTTGGTACTTTTGATCGGCCCCTGCATAGCAGTCCTTTACGTATATTTTTTTGTCCCCGAGGTAATCCGTTACTTTTGCAAAAAGCTTATCATAGATATCCTGTCCGATAGGCCTGTTAATTTCTCCCCAGTCCATATCGTCGTGAATAGAGGACTGATCTACAATGAACCGGTCTGTGGGTGATCGACCGGTATATTTACCGGTAAGTACACGGAGGGCATAGTCGTTGGTTAAGACGGCCTCTCCATTTTTAATAGCTTCTTCATAAAGCTCAGGCGGAGTCAGATTCCACAGTGTCTTGTCATTTTTCTGAAGATCTAGGTAATCAAGTCCAATAGTACTGGTCGGATGGGTATATTTTCTCATTGGAATAGGTAAAAATTATTTATAACAAACAGTATTAGGAGCAGCGTTTTTGAATTTTGGTTCTGTCCTCTATGGGATCTAAGTATACGTATTATTCCCTTGAGTATGTGAGCCGGGTAAAGATGTGAAATGGTACGGGCAGCCAAGCTTTTACATCCTAAAAAAGTTATGCCGGATAAGGTAATCGTTCAATTATTAGCATAAACCGGTATATTTAAAAAAAATAAAATGAAGCTAAAATAGACGGACTCGCCCTGTCATAGCTTTAGTGGAGCTTAAATACTTCGTATGCGGGAGATCGCCATGGTTCCTTCACCCTTATCGCCCGGGAGTGAGATATCCGAATCGGTAAAGCTTCTTTTTTACGGGAGATTGGCCTTCGTTACTTTGAGAAGAGAGTCTGCCTCTGTAATCAGGGGGTTGTCACGATCGAAATGGAGTTCAAGGATTTCTAATCCAGCCGTTAATAAACTGTCGGCCTGCTGGTACTTATTACGTTTGAGAGCATACTTGCCCTGGGTGCAGAAAACTTCGCCAAGATTTGGGTGTTGGGCGCCGAGATTTTTTTCAAAGATTGATATGGTTTGCTGTCCATATTCCATTGCCTGCGAGTAATCTTCGACCTGTTCGTAGATAGAGGCATAGGTATTTGTCATATAGCCGTAGTATGGATGGTTCTCTCCGTAGTTGTTGCCAATAATTGCAATGGCCTGATCAATTTGTTGTTGGGCTTTTTCAAAGCGGCCGGTAGCTGACAGCGTTTTGGCGTATTCCCGGAGGGCAAGGGCATATCGGAAGTGTTGGGGCCCGTGTTTCTGTTTGTTGATTTCGATGGATTTCCTGTTGTACTCAAACGCTTGCTCGTAATTTTCCAGTTCGAAAGCAATATTTCCCAGCAGGTGCAGGGTCGATCCCACAAGCTGGTGCTCGGGTCCCAACGTCTGAACGCGTATCTCGTAGGCTTGTTCAGCCATTTTTTTCGCTTGTTTGAAGTCTCTTATCGTCCCATATACAACCCCCATGTTATGGTAGAGTCTTCCTATTTTCGGGTTATTTTCACCGTAGATTTCTTGTTTCAGGTTCAGGGCCTTGTCCAAATTGTCAAGAGCTTTCTGATTTTCACCCATATTTTTATAAGCACGTCCCCTGTTATTATACATGTCGGCCTGTAGGTCAATAAGTGACCGGTCTTTTCCAGCAGTATTGTTAAGGTCTTGTTCCGATTGAGAAAGGACTTGCAGGGCCTTTTCATATTGACCGGTTTCCAGCAGAAAATCGCTGTAGTTGAGCTGGTGTGCGTAAAATTTCAAGCTGTTTGTCAACTGATGGGTCCGGAAAAGAGAATCCGTCAGATGATAATAGCGTTCCGCTTCCCGGGTATTTCCCACATCCTCGTGCCATTCAGCGTATTTTGTACCTATAGCGAGCGTCTTCTCGCTTTGCTCTGACAGTGAATCCATAACAAACGCCATTCCCTTTTCAAGCGAGAGGCCCGCCTCCTCAATATCTCCCGTATTGATCTGGATGGAACCAATCGTGCCCAGAATCGTAGCCCGGTTAAAGGCTGACATCTCTTGTTCCTCAACATAATCGATGCCCCGAAGCATGGCTTCACTGACAGTAATATCTTCGCCTACATTCTCGCTGGGATTGTTAAGCTGCAATATGGATACTAAAAAGTTGGTGATTTCCTCAGCGCGATCGGCCTGGAGTTGAGCATGGTCGCGTTCCTGGGCAATGCGCCAGGTATAAAAACTGGTAAGGCTCATAAGTAACAGGACGATGCCCGCAGTAATAGCCAGACCCTTTTTGTTACGTTTAAAAAATTTGGATAAACGGTAGGTGGCCGTTCCTTTTTGTGCGCGCACCGGCAAGTCATGCTGATAGTTATATAGATCATCCAAAAACTCTGTGATCCCCCGGTACCGGTCGTCCGGATCTTTGCGTATCGCCTTGAGAACAATCGCATCCAAATCGCCTTCCAGTTTTTTTTGAATGGCGCCGTCCGCTGCTTTGGAGCTGGGTTTTGGCGGCTCTTTCTTTAGGATGGTTTGCTCAATCGCATAATGGGAGCTATCGTTAAAGGTAAAGGGTCCGGTACCCGCTAACAGCTCGTATAAGACAACTCCCAGCGCATAAACATCTGTGGATGTTTTAACCGGGTCCTGGCGGATTTGTTCTGGCGCAGCATAGCGGGGGGTTAACAAACGGGCCTCCTGGGTACGTCGAGTCGGGCTCTTTTCCTCTTCTTCCAGCAGCTTGGAGATGCCAAAATCCAGGATTTTAATGCTACCGGAGTCGTTGATCAGGATATTGTCAGGTTTAAGGTCGCGGTGAATAACCAGGTTTTCATGGGCATAACGCACGGCCTCCAGTACTTGCATAAAGACATGTATGACCTCATCGATGGAGCATGCATTCAATCGACAGTATTCGTCCATGGGCGTGCCGTCCACGTACTCCATGATAATATAGGGAAAGCCATCGACCGTGATACCCCCGTCATAGAGTTGTGCAATGCCCGGATGGTTTAGCTGGGCTAAAATCCGCTGCTCCTGTTCAAAACGGTGGATATTGGATTGGGTAGCGCGTTCCTGTCGTATAATCTTAATAGCGACCCGGTGATCAAAGGAATCATCTGATCGCTGAGCGAGAAACACAGCACCCATACCGCCCTGGCCTATCTGCTCTTTGATGGTATAGGAACCCACTTGGCGGCCAATGAGAGCGTGTTCGGAGGATAGCTCTTTTATGTCGTCGGATATATCGTTGTAAAATTCTTCTTTATATTCCTTCGGGTCGTCCAGCCAACCCTCGGAATCGAAAATGGATTCCAGCAGCATTGTTACTTCACTTTTAAGCTCTTTATCCCCTTTACATTGCTCATTGATAAAGATATCTCGCTGGCTTTTGGGCAGTTCAAGAACACGGTCGATAATCGTTTCTATTTTTTCCCAATTTTCTTCACCCATGGATGTTAACCTCCCGATTTTGAGTATGATTTTAGTGAATAAGGGCAGTCGTTAATGTCTTGCCAAATAATATTCGGCTTTCTCCGGTTTCCCCCATAATTGGTATAGATTGGAGAGGGCCGAGGCTGCTTCCCGGCTTCGCCAATCCCGGTCGCCAAACTTTTCGCAAAATTTTTCATAGGCCTGCTCTACGACGGGTATATTTTTCTCAAAGTTACCCTGCATCGCCCGGCTGACAGCCAGGCCACCCCTGGCACTTATGACCTGCCAGTGGTCTTTAGGCAGCTTCTGGCTCAGAATTTCATATCCTTCTTTCAGCAGCGACTCAGCCTCCCGGGTATGAAGCTGTTTAATTTTGAGTAAGCCCAACCGAACAAGAGAAGAAGCAATATGATGGTGGTCCGGCGGAAAAAGCTGCCGGCGCATTTCCAGTGCTATTTGATGCAGCGAATCAGCTTTGGGATAATTACCCATCTGCTGGTAGGTAAATGCCAGGTTGTTATGAGCGCTGGCTATATCAGGGTGCAGGGTATCATTAACTTCCTGTTCGAGTTTCATGCTTTGTTTGTGCAGGTCAATGGCTTTTTCAAATTCTCCCTGGTCCCGATACGCAATGGCTAAATTACCCAGTGACACTGCAAGTGATTTTTTTTCCGTAGAATCGGCCAGGTCAATAGCTCTTTTATAATACTCTTCTGTTTTAAGCAGCTGGCCCTGCTCCCTGTAAATAGAGGCCAGCGATCCATAGAAAGGAGCCGCATAGCGGGTGTCCTCCCCGTATTCGTATTTGACAAGTTGCAGAGCCTCCATAAACGAGGCTTCCGCCTTTTGAAACCGTCCCGTGCGGTAATAGACCCTCCCGATTCTTCCGAGATTGCTGATATAGGTTTGCTGGGCACTTTCGGATTGCGACGAGGAGTAGAGGGCGAGGGCGTCACTCAACAATTCTTCGCCTTTGTCAAAATCACCGAGAGAAACATAGTTTTCGCCCAGCAGGCCCAGCAGCTCTGCCTTAACCCCGGGCTGGCCATTCAGGCTTTGTCGAATATCTTCTTCACCCCGGTCAAGAACTTCGGCCAGCGTTATGTTCCGGTCGGGTTGCGAGAAGGGATCCTGTTGCTGCAGAATGTCATTAAAAAGATTTTTAATTTCTGTTGCCCGTTCCGCTTCCATTTGGGCGCTGTTTCTCTCTTCTGTTATGCGAGAGGTATGCAGTATGGTAAAGCTGACAAGCAGAAGCAGGAAAGCTGTCAGGGTAGCGATACTAATCTTGTGACGTGAAAAAAACTTTCTGCTGCGATATTTAAAAGTGTCGGCGTGGGCCGAAACCGGCAATCCCTGTTGAAAGTTATGCAGGTCCTCCAGAAACTCGTTGGCTACCCGGTAGCGCTGGTCGGGCTCTTTGCGGATCGACTTTAACGTTATTGCATCGAGGTCGCCTTTCAGCTGTTTTTCGAGAGAGTGAGCGGAAACCCGGGTACTGGGTTTGGATGGTTCCTGTTTCAGTATCGTTTGCTCCATCTCGTAACGGGAAAGTCGATCCATATCAAAGGGATCTGCGCCGGACAGCAGTTTGTAAAAGATGATACCGAGGGCATAGAGATCGGTAGCTGTTGTAATATTCGACTGCGTAATCTGTTCCGGAGCTGCATACCTGGGCGTCAGCAGCCGTGCACCGGTGTGGGTAAGGGTGGCAGCTGTTTCATCTTCATTTTCCTCCAGCAGCTTGGATATACCAAAATCCAGGATCTTTACATTGCCTTTGCCGTCAACCAGGATGTTGCCCGGTTTGAGGTCGCGGTGAATGACTAAATTTTCATGGGCATGACGAACCGCCTCAAGCACCTGTTGAAACAGGAGTACTTTTTGTTCCGTTGAGTTGTTGTGCTTTCGGCAATACCGGTCTATGGGAATACCCTCCACATATTCCATAATCAGGTAGGGATATCCGTCTTCGGTAACGCCCCCGTCGAAAAGTTTGGCAATTCCCGGGTGGTTGAGTCCCGCCAGAATATTACGCTCTCGCTGAAACCGGCGGATATTTTCCCTGGTGGCCTTTCCGTGCTGAATAATCTTTATAGCAACACGATGCTCAAACTGTCCGTCTCTGCGCTCAGCGAGGTAAACCGACCCCATTCCGCCCTCCCCAATTTTTTCTTTGATGGTGTAGGAACCGACGGATTGTCCTATGAGGGAGGGGCCGGGAGAGAGTACTTCCATATCCGTGGATATTTCTTTGTAGAAGTCCTGTTTGTAATCCTGAGGATTATCAAGCCACCCTTCTGAATGAAAAATAGACTCTAACAGGGAGGTCACTTCTCCTTTGAGCTTCGGATTGTCCCCGCACTGTTCTTTTATAAAGATACTGCGCTTTTCTTCGGGCAGCTCCAATACCTCGTCAATAATGGTTTCAACTTTTTCCCAGTTGAGGTCAGTCATGAAGTTTTATTTTTTAATCCGCCCAAAGCGACGGGTTGGTAGTTTCAGCCTGAGAACGATGACAGCTTAACATGTACGGAGTCTCGCCTGCCTTCCGAAATCGTGAAGCATCCTGGAAAAAGGAGGTATAGCATAGCGTTAATCCCATGATCGGGAATGGGAAATGCAGATTACGTTTGCTTGCTCCTGCCAACTGGGAGACCACTATTTAATACAGCCGAAGTATCAAAAGGCTGGGTATACAGGCCCCATCCTCCATATTGGATATACGTAATATATGCGATAGATGGCTCATTTAACCTCAAAATGCCCCTTTAGTTCTTTATAAAGCCAACCTCTTGCTTTCATCCAGTCTCTCTTTACGGTGCTTTCAGATATATTCAGGGCCTCAGCCGTTTCCCGAATGGTCATTTCCCCGAAAAACCGCATCTCCACGACCTTGCTGAGACGTTCATTTAATTTTTCCAGTTCATTGAGTGCCGCATCGATATCAATAAGTTCCTGGGCCTTTTTATCCTGACCTTCAAAAAGCTCATCAATAAAGGTCAGGTCTTTCTTTTTTCCGCCCCGCTTTTTTGCATTTTTTTTACGAGCATAGTCAATGAGAATTTGGCGCATGCAACGGGAAGAGATAGCCAGAAAATGACTCTTGTCCTTGAAGTCAAGCTGCGTCTGATCAATCATTTTGAGATAGGTTTCATGAACCAATTCAGTCTTGGACAACGTATGATCCGGAGACTGTTTACTCATCTGCACATAAGCTAATTTTTTCATCTCCTCGTAAATAAGGGGATAGAGTTGGTCATAAATACCGTTCTCTCCCTTTTTAAGACGGATTAATAGCTGCGTTACCTCAGATTTTTCCATCCTTCAATAATAATTGTTTAATCCTGAATGACCTAATTCTGTTTGATGTTTCGTACACATGTACGGACACGCTATGTACATAATTATTTTGAAAAGACTCTGCCAAAATCATACAATACCATACCGGCCTCATCCTTAATGTACATGTCTTTACATGTATGTAAAGCTAATAATAAAAAGAGAATATGGGTGCTTCTGATATCGCCCTGATCCGCCCAAAGGATCAAGAATGGCACACAGATTTTGAAAAGCCACATCTCATATATAAACAAACTTAGTATTTAAGTCAATCTGTTGCAATACCTTATCCGGAAAAATTTATGATGGTAATGTATTGACAAGTTGCAGGTTTATGGACGGATTATATGATTAATCAGCTTTCCGGCGACCGTCTCGGGAAAGGCGTGGAGAGCGGGATTTGTGAACGATAGTTCGGATTATGAGAAAGCATGGGTGGACCTGCTCTGGGAAATAGCATTCAATGAAGTGGAATAGATGCTTGCTTACCTGTCATAACGCAGCGTGGGAGCTTTTCGAGAGGCCAAGAATACGATTGGAAACGGAAATCGCCAGCAATAGAATAGTACCCGGCAGCGAGGGGGTACCCTTAATATTAATTGGATGACTGCGGGGGTAAAGTGGCCGATATGGATATGGGAATTTCCTCACTCACCCGGTAGAAGAGAATACCCGGGGGTTCAATGTCATGATTTTCCATATTGAGGGTCCACGAAGCGGTTACTTCTAGTCCTTCTTCCGATTTTTGAAGTGTGCCGTCAATGGAGACATGATTCGTCACCCCGTGCACGCTGAAGTCACCTTCTACCGTAACGTCCTGAGGGCTCGCAGAATCCGGATCGAAAGGGGAGGTCAGCTTCCCAAAAAACTCTGCAAAAGGATGCTGCTCAGCTTCAAGCGTTTCGAGCATATCTTTATCCCGTTTTGAAATTCCGGTTTTTATGGTATGCACATCGAGGTAGAAATCGACGGTCGAATCGGCCAGACTGATTTTACCCACCAGCTGGTCCGATCTGCCCGTAAAGGTGTGCAGCGGCACGGATGAATCAAACTCGGCGTGCCCTTTTTTTGTGAAGTACACCTGTCCGCAGCCTTCTTCAGGCATTCCAAGCAAAATAACGCCGACGATGACCAGAAGCCAAATTCCAGTTTTTCCTGTTACTCCGGATCCGTATTGCATAGCTGTCATTTCGGTCTTAATTATCCTGGGCGCCGTCGTCTATCCAGTCGCGGATAAGCGATATCTCATCCTCAGTAAGGGGAGTACCGTTCAGAGGCATACGCTCGCCCTCATCGGGATTCTCTTCAATTTTGTCGACAAGGGGGCTATTGTCCGGTTCCCCCTCCACCACAACAGGTCCCTCATACTGCTGACCATTGCTGTTCATGATGTTGTCGTAGCCGTCCAGACGGACACCGTTTTGTGCTTGCCCGATGTGACAGTTCCCGCAATTATCGGTAAATATTTCCTGGACGTTGGCAAAGGTAGCCTCAGGAGGCTCGCCGTTCCCGTTGTCATTTCCGTTACCGTTCCCGTTGCCGGGACCGGTACTGCTGTCGCCGCAAGAGGTCAGCAGGAGTCCGAATGAGCACAGAAGGGTTAAAAGCAGCTTGCGTTGCTTCAGCAGGAAAGTGCTTTTGGGTCGGGGAATATCTGTTGTTGGTTTCATAACGGGTTATTTTGGTTTGGGGTATACACATTAACTATTGACAGGTATTAGTAGTGATCGGTTGCGATCAGGTTGCTATTGCAAGAGGGCGGAGCTGATGAATGATCCGGGGAAGAGTCTTCTTGTTCCCGGATGTCCGCGCTGCAAACAGATTGAGACCGTTGATATGTAAAGACCGGTTTGGATTTCAAAGATATTTCCTCATTTATTTAATAGCCGGGGTCAGGATCGTCATCGTCATCGCCATCACCATCACCATCACCGTTGCCGGGGTCCGAACTGTAACCGGGCGCGGCGGATATATCCGTCTGTACGACCGGCCAAACGCCGGGCGCGGGCACACTGACGCCCCTGGTATCTCCACGTTCGGTATCCGGGCCGAAATAATAGAGCGGCCAGCCTTTATAGGTGAGTTGCTGCTCTTCTCCATGGACGGTTATTTCTCCAAAATGCTCTACGTTCATCTTGCTGGGTAACGCTTCTACATCGACGTGGAAAATGGGCCAGGTATCGTTGTTGCCGAAATCTTCGTCAGTGTAATTGTTGGTATTAGCCGAGTCATTGATAAAGATGTACAGGGTTCTGCCTTCGACGTCGACAAAATGAGACGTCTGTTCTTCTCCCTCTACATAGTTGCCTTCATCATCGACCCGGTAGTTGTTCTCGTCCTGACCAACCAGCTGTTGGGTTGCGATCATCAGCGAATAGTTGGGATTGGCAACGTACCACACGTCATTGAGCCCGTCGCCATTAACGGAGCCGGGCTGCCCGTCGCCGTCAAAGTAATAAAGGGGCCATCCCATATAAGTGGTTTGGCTGTTGCCATCCGTTCGCATAACAGAACCGAAACGATTCTCCTGAAGGCCGTTTCCCACTGCTAACTGACCGGTATCGACCTTAAAGACCGGCCAGTTATCAATGCATGTACCCTCGCAGAGGCTCTCACCTGCAACATCCGGGGTAAACAGATACAACACATTACCGTCCCCGTCCGCTATCACTTCACCGTGGGAGGAGGTTGAGGTAAGTTGTACGTCAAAATCGGAAGAGGGGTCCGGATCGGTGCTATTATCACCGCAGCCGGCCGACAGGGCCGCAATAAATACAAACACAAGAAGAGATTTGATAATACCATTGTGGGATTTCATAACAGTTGAGTTTTGGATGTTATAAAGTTAGTAGCAAAGTTATTCCATTTTTAGCCTGTTGATTGTTCAATAGAGAGTATAGTTCAGGGAGATAAAACTGCCCATTGAATACAGTTTGACGTTGCCCCAGCCCACTTCTCTCATCGGCAGCTTCAGAAAAGGTTCGACTTGAAGGCTTAGACGGGGATTGAGGTTAATGGCGTAGCCGACCGATATAGTGGCATTGCTCATCCAGTGGCGGGTGCGCGTTTTGTCGCTCCACTGCTGCACCGGGTCGCTATCGGAGTGCTCATAGCCATAATCGAAGCGATAATCTTCGTTGAGCATGATATAGGAGTTAAAGCCTGCCGTCGCATAGAACCCGGACCGTTGCAACTGCCAGAATTCGTATTTTAAACTCACGGGTATATCCAGAATGATACATCGGGCAGAGGTTTGGTCCGGTACAGTATCATATGACCAAAATCCGCCTGGAGGGTGGTACTCGCTCCCGTCTGCTACGTAGTTTACCGAGGCTCGCATAAGTCCCCCTCGGATGCTGAAATTTGACCTCAAGCGGTATTCGAATAGTAATCCCAGGTTGTAGCCGGGCTGATCGAAATCAGAGAGGGCACCGACCGTGCTCAGATCGGGTCCCGCCGCAAGACCGATAAACGCCCTGGAAGCAGCAGGGGAGGGTTGTCTGCGGTCTTGTCCCCCGAAAAAATCGGCTGTAGCAGATGTTTCCCGTGCAGCCATTGCTCCCGGCAGGGCGCTTGTTGCGCGGGATAATTGTACGTGTGCTTGTTCTTTTTTCCCAGAGCCGAAGTCAGAGAGTCGGCATACCGCACAGGAAAGCTCCCCGGCGGATACCCGGGGAATGGCTTCATCGGATACTCCCGGCCCGGGTGTTTGCGAGCTCTCATATCGTTCCCCGTCATCAGCCGCTCCGGTGTCTTCTTGTCCCGCAAAAGAGGGCCGGGGATCGTCCGGTGTTGCGGTTTCGTTTTCCGGGCTGCCGGATGGCGGTTCGGAACGCTCCCCGGCATCTTCCCTTTCATCAATCTCCTGCTTTTCCCCGGCATCCGGTTGCTCGTCTGGGAGTTCTTCCCCGCGTTCCTGCTGTTCTGTTTCTACCGCCTGCTGGTCGCTCAATTGTTCGTTTATCCTGTTAATATCCTGGTAGTTTTGATACACGGCATACCCCAAAAGAGAAAAGAGAAATAATACGACAGCCGCGATGATCCATCGTTTTTTTCGGGCGGCACGCTGGCGATCCCGCCGGTCCAGCTGTTTTTCGAGATTCAGCCAGTCCTCTTCCCGGTACGAGATATCATATTCTTCAGCCTTCTTTCTGAAGAGATGTTCAATCGGATCTTCGTTATGGTTCTTGCTGTCAGGCATAATGACGGGTTAAATAAAATTTTTCTGAAGAATGGCCTGTAAGTTATTTTTAGCTTTAGACAGGTTTGATTTTGAGGTGCCTACAGTGATATCAAGCATTTCAGCTATTTCTTTGTGCTTAAAACCCTCTATTACATGCAGGTTGAAGACCGTTCGGTATGCAGGCGAAAGCTGTTGAACCATGTCGACGATTTCGTCGTAAGAAATACTGCTGGTGATCGTTTCCCGGCTTTCCATTGTATTTTGTACTGCTTCTAAGCGTTCTAATTTCAGCTCGTTTTCGTGTTTGTGAAAGTGATTAATGGCTGTGTTGATAATGATCTGTCTCAACCAGGGCTTAAAAGGACGCTTCATGTCGTAGCGATCGATGCCCGTAAAAACTTTCATAAAAGCGTCATTGAGAATGACCGCCGCCTGATCCCTGGAATCGGCATAGCGCAACGTGATGCTCATGCCATAGGCATAGTACATCTTGTAAAGCTTTTTCTGGCTTGACCGATGCCTTTTTTGGCATCCCTTTATGATTTCCCTAATCAAGATCGATTGTTTTTTAATGAGTAGATTACATTTTGCACTCATTTTATACTTCCCTGTACTTTACTATACAAGATTTAAGGATGCAGGGTTGCTTCCGACTTTATATTTTTCCGAGACGATGAACCATAATCCCGTCCGGCCGCTTACAGACTAAATCACGAAAAGGTAGAGATTGGGCAGAACAACGGTTTTGCGAAGGTTTTTTTTACTTGCCTGGCCCATTGAACTGCTTCTGTCGGTTATGGAGGCAGGCACAGCTTTCCGGTAGGATCGCAGGCACCACGGAAACACCGTTCCCGGATCCCGGTGATGAGCATAGAGAGGTAGTCCCGCCTGGATTTTCTCTCTCCAAACTCAACAGTACCTGTCGGGATTGGATAAATGAGAATGAGAAAGGCTGCTATAAAGTAGAAAAGCTCTCAACCGGTCAGGGTTGAGAGCTTATTCTTTAGGGCATTTTGGACTTGTGAAACGTCCAAAGTATTGCTTTATAATAGTTATTACGATTTAAAAACAAAAAAGTTACAATAAATCCTGAAATAAAATATTTGTCCTCCAGAATTGTTATTCATGGTAAACAGATGGTATATTCCGCGTAAATTTTAATACAACAATCCTTATGAGAACAGGAAATCCTACGCTTACCGCAAAAACTTTTCAACAGGCCGGCCGGGCTGTCTCCGGGGATGAGGCTATGACCGTCAGCGGAACAATCAATAAAACGGCCACCTTATTTCTTATACTGCTGCTGGGTGCTTCCATCAGCTGGTACCAACCCCTGCCATTGTTTATTTGGGGTGGAGCGATCGGAGGTTTTATCGTTGCCATGGTTACGATCTTTAAAAAAGAGTGGTCCCCCGTAACGGCCCCGGTATATGCCGGATTGGAAGGGTTGTTCCTGGGAGGGATTTCCCTGCAGTACGCCAACATGTATAACGGCATCGTCTTTAACGCCGTGTTGCTGACGATCGGTGTATTTGCAGCTATGTTAATGATTTACCGGTCGGGATTAATCAAGGTTACCCAGCAATTCAGAATGGGTGTTGTAGCAGCCACGGGGGGTATATTTCTGGTCTACCTGGCAAGTATTGTACTGAGTTTCTTTGGCATTAATATCAGTTTAATTCATGGCGATGGACTTATGGGCATCGGCTTCAGCTTAATTATCGTTGGGGTTGCAGCGCTTAACCTTGTGCTCGATTTTGACATGATCGAGAAAGGCGCCGGGTCCAATGCCCCGAAGTACTTTGAATGGTATGCTTCCTTTGGACTCATGATTACGCTGGTGTGGTTGTATATTGAAATACTTCGCCTTCTTTCCAAATTACAGCGTAGATAGAAAGATTCTTATACGTGACCAACAGATTCTTTTCCGTTACCGAACTTATTTTGGGTCTTTTAGTGTGGCTTGCGGCTGCCTTTCTGGTGGCTGAATCACGCTGGTCGCGCCTGTATGAAAAACCCGCCCTTGCTGCAGGGGATACCGTGGAGCTGTACCTGCCCGAGCAGACAGATGGAAAAGGATTGGTGCGTACATTGAACGAAGAGGGTATTCTTCGCAGCGAAGAAGAATTTAACTGGGCTCTTCAAACGCTTCACTGGAGTACCTTCAAAGAGGGTCGTTACCAGCTTCAGGAGGGAATATCGTACGAAGAAATATTATCTAAACTCGGCAATGGAATTCAGGATCCGATGCGCGTTACCATTCTGGCGGGTCAGCCTAAATCGAGATTCATACGGAAGGTCTCGGAAGCTTTTCGTTTTGACTCCACCGCACTCAAACAAACATTGTCTGACTCCTCTCTTTTAGCCCGGGCCGGGGTGGACACTCAACGGGTTATCGGCCGGCTATATCCCGCTACCTACGATTTTTACTGGACCGCAACCCCTGAAGAGGTCATAATGCGAATACTTGACACATTCGAAGATCAAATCATTACTGAATACGAGGAACGGTTTAAGGAACTGGATAAGTCGGTCAATGAGATTATAACGATGGCTTCCATCATAGAGTGGGAGGCGAATGTCGAAAGTGAAAAGGATACCATAAGCGGACTTTATTGGAACCGGCTGGAAAGGGGGATGAAGCTGCAGGCCGACCCCACCGTTAATTATGCCGTGGGCGAACGGAGGAGGCTGCTGTATCAAGATTATAAGGTTGAACACCCGTATAACACCTACATTTATGCAGGTCTGCCGCCGGGACCCATTACCAACCCGAGTAAAAGTTCCATCAGGGCGGCTCTTTTCCCCACAGATCACGATTACCTGTACATGGTTGCCAGTCCTGACAGAAACCACGGGTTCTCCGAAACATACAGCGAGCACCAGCGCAAAAGTGCCGAGTGGAGAGAATGGCTGGAAGAGCAATATCGCATTAAGCGAGAGCGAGAAGAAGGCAGGGAGGAGGGAAACGGATCCGGTTAGTTGTT
>NZ_JBEPWZ010000061.1:0-13985 GCF_041642155.1 Fodinibius sp. | reverse complement strand
AGGTGATATTCTCTTTTCGATTTTTATCGGCAAAGGCCAGGATGCCGGAAAAAATAATCAGAAGCAGGAAGGATATTTCAGGATTATAGAACAATAGATTTTTGTAGAGCTGGAGTGCTTCGGCTGCTTGGCTGATTGATAATGCTGAAAGGGCCTCGAAAAACGAAGTATCCGTCTCCGCCGTTGTACTGACTGCCGTTAACCAGGTAAAAAGAAGATAGATTACGGCAAAGAAAAACCCGAATCTTCTATTAATGAACGGGAACTTGAGATTATTCCATGCAAGCTTTCGTGAGGTGGTTTCATCGGGAAAAGAAGTGCTCCTTGTAAATGTTCCCGATTCCAATTGAAGCCGGTCGGGGACTTGATGGGTCGGGTGCAAGAACGCGCCGCCTCCGCCGGCTGTTATTTTCCAATCGGGATCCGCTTCATTCTCCTTTTTAAAACTGGTGTAATGGTGCAGATCGCCTGCCAGTAACAGCCGGAAATTCAGCTGCTTGTCTTCTTTTTTGGAATATCGCTCCTGGAAGAACTTGAGATTCCTGTAGGGTTTATCATCCTGCTGATATTCCTGATAGGTCCAGGCAGGCTCGGCTGTGCACAGAATAACGTCATCGCCCGGGGAGGCCTGTTCATAGATTTTATCAAAATAATCGATTTGCGTTTTATCGATATCTGCACAGAGTTGTATATCGATGCCCCACAGCCACCAGTCGTGCGGGAGCCGTGTGGCAAAATAGCTACGCGTCTGTTTGGTTTGCCACCCGCCAATCCATCGCTGCTGACAAAACATCTTGATAAAACTGGAAAGTCCGTCGTACCAGTCGTGATTCCCCGGAATGGCGTATAACGCGGGGGGGGATTCTTCAACATAGGGCAGGGAACACCGATAGGGCGCAACAAGCCTGTTTTTGTATTCCTTCCAGGTGGCAGTGGGATACACTTCGTCCCCTCCCATCACCAGTATATTCGCCCGGGGCAGGAGGTGGTTTTTTCCCGCGCTGTCGCTGACCATTAATTTCTTCCGGCCAATCAGGTAGGCAACGGAATAGGATGAATCCCAGCCGGAACCTATATCCGATACATAGTCAATCCATACGGATGAACGATCTGAAAAATCCTCGACCGGTTGTATCTCGTTGGTAAGCTGCAGGGCTGCCTGCATCTCTCTCTTGTCGGCATAGTCGCCAAATACCGCAGAAATAATGGTACGCAAACCGGTTTGAGCTAATTGGGAGGGGCTATACCAGTCAACCATCCGTTGTCTTTCGAATCCCAATAACTCATTACTATCCCGTTCGGGACTCGAGGGTTTGTCGGTAGCCATATTCTGAATTCTGAAATATAAGGTGAAAAATTTTTGATAATCCCCTTTTGATATAGCATCCCGTTTAAGAAGGTTAATTTTTTGAGATCACGTACAGAAATAGAAAGAGATACCAAAAAGCAAACTATGACGTTGTTCCCCGCAAATTCCATTTTAGTTGCTTCCTTAAACAAGGATGCTTCCCGCTTAAAACAATAAACGAAAAAAATGTATTTAACAAGCTACAGTTTTAAAATTATATCTGGATGGAACAGAGGGCACCGGGATGCCTCTGTTACTGTTCAGTATACAGAAGGGCAATTTCCTCATACAGCGGATGGAAACGGAATACTGGGTTGGAGGGGGGGCACGGTCCCGTGTGGAGGGGGAGGTCTTAAATACGGTTTCTTAAAGCTCAGGACGCTTTTTGTAGGAGTTCAAATAGACTGGTAAATTTTCATCATAACTGAATCTCAACTCTTTCTTCAATTTTTTTTCAAGCAGGGGTTCTCCAACGCCCTCGATGGTAATGATTACACGGTTTTTTTGTTTTGACGGGGAGACGTGCAGCACTTTTGCTTTACCCTTACCGTTTATACATTCCTCTCCTGAATTGAAGGGACCTTCAAATTCAACGGTGAACCCTTTGTCTTTTAGGTTGTGCTGTGGCAGTAGATGATTTCTTACAACGCAAACACCAATCCAGTTGTTAACCCCAGGCTGAATATGAGCTTGTCCCCGCGCGGATTTACCGTTTACTTTTACTATTGGCAGTGTGATGTCCATAGCATGTGATATGTATGATTTAGGATTAAAAGTAGAAAGCCCCAGCCAGGTTAAACGTAGCGGCTGGGGCTTTATGCGCTTTAGCCTACTCGGGAATGATAGGAAGTCAGGCGCCTCTTTTTATACATAATTATTAGTTTATATTGTCAGGCATTGCGAATAATTTCCCGGGCTTTTTCTCTGGACGTCCCCAGCCGCTGCTGAATACGGCCGATCAATTCATCTTCTTTGCCCTCGGCATAGGTCAGGTCGTCGTCCGTCAGTTCTGCATATTTCTGTTTTAGTTTTCCTTTTTTTTCGTTCCAGCTGCCTTTGATGTTTAATTTATCCATAGGTAATTACCTTTTTTTTCGGTTAGAGTGATTGGATGTTTAGGTGCTGCGAGTACCGGATTGTTTCGATTGTTGGATACGCCGGATTTTACGTCGAATACTTTCCATTAACTCTTCTATGGTCATATCCTCGGGATTGTCGATAGCATAAGCTTGATCTTTTTTATTCCTATCTCCGGGTATTTCACCTTCAAATTTTATTGAGCTCATAAAAATCAGTTGTATTTTCTGTTTATTGGTTGTTGCATTCCAGGCTTTTGCCCCGTGGAGTCGTTGTAATTGTAGAGTTCATAGATGGAGGGCCCGAAGGGCAAGTTTGGCGGGGGACATTTATCAGCGGAAATGCCTTTGGCCAGTTTCAGGTCATTTTTGTCAACCTTCAGTACCACTTCTCCCTCTTTGGAGAGTTCCAGAAGGCCGGAAAATGCCGGTATAGCGAAATATCGATTCCCTCCCCCGAAGAAACTGGTACAGTGCACGATGATATACTGAAGTTTATTTTTATCATCAAAGGTAATTTTTTTTATTCGACCTAAATATTCTCCTTTATGATTTTGTATTTCTGCACCGATCGCATGAGATGCCAGTGCGTTCCGTAATTTCACGATGATTTCTTCATCAAGCGCATCTATTTCTTCCACTTGTTGACTACGGTCTTGCTCTTCTTGCAGTGGTTTTTTCAGGTTTTTGGCAGGATTGAGGAGATTTTGCATAATATTTAATTATTATATCTAATTGCTGGACACGACCATCGTTTCAGGTGGCCTTGTTATTTTTCATACCTATTTTATCAAAGGTCGAATAAAGAGCAAATAGAACGATCTGTGATATTTACGTAGACAATTTTGCTACATTACTTTGTAAAAAATATACAGTAGTGTGGATAGTGACTAACGCCCGGCTATTTTTCAAATACCCGTAGTCCTTTCATCGGGCGGCTTAGCGTAGTTCTATTTTGCGATTGGTGAAAAATACGGACCAACGTACAGGGAAGACAGCAGAATTACCTACTGAATCAAATCGTTTGCAATAGCGTACCGAGTCATTTCTACATTTGTAGCCAGGTTCATCTTCTCCTTTATACGCGAGCGATAAGTATGAACCGTATGTGGACTCAGGGAAAGTTCCTCTGCGATTTCAGCCACACCTTGTCCTGCAGCAATCATACACAAAACCTCGAACTCGCGATCAGAAAGCGATTCGTGAAGGGGCTGGCCATTGGGGCGACTTTGATCTACCTGAAGTGCCAGTTGCTCGGCCGCCTCTTCGGTAATATACTTTCTTTTTTCGATCACGATTTTTTTAATTGCCTTGACCAGTTTTTTTGATATGCTGGATTTGCAAATATAGCCTTCAGCACCGGCTTTGAGAGCACGTATGGCAAATCGCTCCTCCGGATGAATACTAAGAATGAGAATGGGTAATGAAGGGTATAAATTCTTAATATCTTTTATGAGATCCATACCACTTTTTCCCGGCATGGTAATATCGAGAATAACAATATCCGGCAAAGGTGAATCGTCGAGCATAGAAAGCAACTCTCTGCCATCTGAAGATTCTCCGGCCACCTGAACCCCCATTTCGTTGTCAATAACCTTTTTTACTCCTTCCCGCATTAATGGATGATCGTCGGCAATGATGGCATTAATCATAAGATGTACCCCGTAAGTTTAAAATGGCGGTCTGTGCATATCAGCAGTTAAAAAACTGATAACAATTTGTTGATCGTAATATTCGGTGTCACGTCTCGGTTGTAGAGGGGGCCGTTAAACGCAGCTGTAATCCTTGATTTGGTACCGGATCATTTCCGTGTTTATTTATGCATGACACTGATAACATTTTTAACCCCTCTCTTTGTTAAAGTACCTGTAGTATAAAATGTTCCCCCTGAAAATGAATGTCAAAAAAAAATTATGATTAAAATGAAAAATTATTACATAATGCTGTGTATGTCTGGAAGATTTCAGGTTGGGTTATCTTTTTCCCACCCTGCAATCTTTTGCTTTTCTGCGGGTCTATTGAAAGAACATTTTTAAGTTCTCCGTTGCATATTGAATACCGACCATTAATATTATTTTATAATAGAAGGCTTTTCAAAACCGATCTTTTTGGCCAATCTCTGCATATTAGCGCATTCAACATCCTCACAAATGCCTTATACGGGGTGGTTTTTGAATACGATCAGGCTTTAATATGGACTAAAATTCCTGGTTTGTTAAAAGCCTTCTAAAAATATAACATACGGGTATTAACTACTCCGAACCATACTTTTTTAAAAAAAATATGGATGTATTATAAGGTATTGACATAGGAAAAAAGTGCCTGATGTTATACCTTCCAACAAATAACGGGAGGAGGTCAGGTCGTAAATTTTACGCCTGCCGGGCTATCTTTCCAGTGGTTGGCGCCTTCAATCAGCCACATGGTAAGAATCCCGGCAGGTAAACCAGTTTTTTATCGAAAAATCCGGGCTCATTGTCCAAATATATTATGAAAGGAGAACAAGGAAAGACTCGAACTGATGCAGAAACAGAAGCAATTAAACAGCAGCGTTATCAGGAGTCACTGGCGGTATTGGGGGTATATGCATTAGAGCAGGATGACCTTAAGGCGATTATGCACCGGGCTGTTCAGCAAACTTGTATGAATCTGGAAGTAGAAAGCACGGTTATAGCACAACTAAACTCCAAACAAGATACGCTCAAGGTTGCAGCCGAGACCGGTTGTGAATGTAAATCATTAAAAATCAATAATGATTCGAAATGGGACCTGAGCTATGCATTACAATCCCGAAAACCGGTTCATGTGATTGATTACGCTGAAGAAAGTCGATTTGCAATCTCTCCTATTTTAAAACACCGTGATTTTAAGAGTAGTATTCTTGTTGCAATCCGGGGGGCGGAAGACACCTACGGTGTGTTTGGATCTTATACCATTGAAAAGCGGTCGTTTTTAGAAAGCGAGCTTAATTTTATCCAGATGGCTGCCAATATTGTTGGAATGGCCATAGAACGAAAACAGGCCCAAAAAAGGTTGGAAAAGACAAATGCTCAGCTCAGAGAGGAGATGAAGCGAAGCCGGCAATATCAAAAAGATATTTTAAAAAATAATATCATAGAGCGCTGGGAGCTGGGAGGATACCTCCATGATAATCTCGGGCAGACGTTGGCTTCAGCTAAAATTATCATCCATGATATCGAGAATAAACTGAGACAAAATGATACCGGGATAGCGGATCAGATTGTTACATTAAATTCAATTATAGACAAGGGAATAGAGGGAATTCGCAATTTAACGCATGATATCATTCCCGTAGATATTGAAAAGGAGGGCGTGGAATATGCGTTTCATTTTCTTATGCGGCAGACTCAAAAATTATACGACATCAACTGCGTGCTGAAGATGAACAAAATTGTGACTCAAATTAAAAACAGGAAGATGGCTACTCATTTGTACCATGTGGTACAGGAAGCCATTAAAAATGCAGTGATGCATGGAGAAGCGGAGAATATTTCAGTTATCGTACGGAAATCGGATGACAATCTGATGCTGCAGGTAACAGATGATGGGAGTGGGATATCAAATAAACAACAAACTAATGGGAAGGGGCTGCGAATTATGAAACATCGCATGGATTTGCTGGGCGGCACCTTCAGTATGGAAGATTTTTCCGGGGAGAAAGCAGCAGGGGCCCGGGTAACGATTACATTGCCGCTGGAAAAATTAAGAGGAGATGAAGAAACGGAGACGGACTGACGGGAAGGCCTGATTATAGAGAAAAAAAGAAGGCGGCGTCCGATATTCCAGGTACGCCGCCTTTAGGGATTATGATAAGGGAAATCCTTAGCAGGTTATGTTTGTCAAACTGGTTGTGTTAACGAAGGACTTTTTACTTTATTTGAAAATAATTTCTTTTTTCTTGTTTACTTCTTTAATTCCATCTTAATCTTCCTTTCTATCCGGTTTCAAACTGCGTTATAAAGGTATCTCTAATTATCCGTAGTTGTTAATTGATAATACCTCATCTGCTGATAGATAGCTTCTATTAGATCATGACTAAAAGAAATACTAAAGATTGAAATAGGACTCCTGTTCGGGGGGGATGCGAACACCGGGCACGCGGTCGCGGATAAATCGCATGATTTTGGCGATATCGTTCACTTTAAGGGTGAAACGGGAGGATTCAATGAATAGCATTTTTTGAAAACGGGTATCATTTTTCTTCTTCCACATCAGTTGATAAGTTCTCGAAAAGTCGAACAGCGCCTCTTTTCTGGACCGGGGTGTATCCGGGGCAAACTTGAGGGCTTCGATATGGTCGGCAGCTATCCTGTGCGAATCGAAATGTAATGAACCTTTGTATATGTCAATCACAAGGATATCCCCCTTAAAACGAAAGATAAAATGATAAAGTGGTTCAGAAATTCTGAAGATTGCCCAAAAGCTAACGAGAAATAAAAGAACGGCCATAAATTGACGGAAATTCAATATGTTCCAGTTCATGGACATAAAAGTGCCGGCCAGTAAGTATGTTCCGCCGGCGGTACATACCAATATGATAATGCCCCAAAATAGATTCGTCTCTTCTTCCAAAATATGTAGTTCCTGCTGCATCGTATTATGTCTTTAGGACTTTGGTAAACCGTATTTTTGTCCAATCCCTGCATTTTCGCGCATTCAATATTCTCACATATGCTTACCCCGTATTATTCATGAAATAGTAAAAATTAAGCCATTAATATTGTTTGACATATCGAACATTACGTATAGCTCAATTTTGAGTGCCGTCGCAAAGAGCTGCGAAATTGAGCCGTTGCACTTCGCCTCGTTTACGACCAGATTCCTGGTGACTAATCCGGGTCATTATACTACGGTTTTGAATACGCCCGGGCTTTGATATTTCCCGATGCTTCGGGGCTGGGTTTTCAAAGTCCTCGTCTATTATTTTAGTCGAGCGGTTACCTAAGATAACAGGTTGTTAAAAACCTTTTTTCCAATTCGACCGGACCCTGTGTTCTTTGACTACCGTTGTGGCAGGGTATCTGCCCCTGTAAACAGATATATAATGAGAACGGGGGATTTCATATTTTATATTCCCTTTAAAATAGACTAATAAATGTCCCACAGGTTTAATATCTTTTGCCTTCTAACTGAATCGGTAATAAATTGTTATCCATGAGCAGCTCGAATTCAAATTTTGAAGCGGTTATCGGCCTGGAGGTTCACGCCCAGTTGTTAACAGAAAGTAAAGCATTTGCACCTGTATCCACAGAATTTGGAGGTTCTCCCAATACGCAGGTTACTCCTTTGTGCCTGGGGCACCCGGGTACCCTGCCGGTGCTGAATGAAAACCTGGTGCGCTATATCATAAAAATGGGATTGGCTACCCATTGTGACATTGCACGAAAATCGATATTTGCCCGCAAAAATTATTTCTATCCCGACTTGCCCAAGGGATACCAGATTTCGCAGTACGAAACGCCCATCTGCCACAGTGGAAATATTACCATAAAGCTGGACGGCTATACCAAAGATATCGGCATAACGCGTATCCATATGGAAGAGGACGCAGGCAAGTCTATCCATGACCAGGATCCCTTTAATACGCTTATCGACCTTAACCGTTCGGGGGTGCCGCTTATTGAGATTGTCTCGGAGCCGGATCTTCGTACCCCTCAGGAAGCCTATGAATATTTAAAGCGCATCAAACAGATCGTGCAGTATCTTGAAATTTGCGACGGCAACATGGAAGAGGGGAGCCTCCGCTGTGATGCGAATGTTTCCGTTCGACCCCGGGGGCGTGAAAAATTCGGGACGCGGACGGAGCTTAAGAATATGAACTCTTTTCGCAATGTGGAGCGGGCAATTGCCTTTGAGATTGACCGGCAGATTGACTTGATTGAGTCGGGTGGAGAAGTCATTCAGCAAACACTTTTATGGGATGCCAATAAAATGGAAACGCGCACGATGCGCTCCAAAGAAGAAGCGCACGATTACCGCTATTTTCCCGAGCCCGATATCCCTCCGGTGGTTGTGACCGATGAGATGCTTTCGGAGATCAGGGAGAGCTTACCTGAAATGCCGGATGTCAGACAGCAGCGCTTTAGACAGGAGTTTGATATGAGCGAGGAAGACGCTCAAACGCTGACGGAGGATCGTTATCTGGCTGATTACTTTGAAAACGTAGTAGATCACGCAGGTAGTCCCAAGGCGGTGTCAAATATCATCCTGTCGGAGGTGCTGCGGGTGCTGAATGAACGCAGTATTGCTATTGATGCGTTTTCTATTTCGGCAAAGCGCCTGGCGGGACTCGTAAAGCTGCGTGAAGAGGATAAAATCAATTCTTCAGCCATGACGGAAGTTTTTGACGCTATGCTCGAAGAAGACAAACCAGCCGAAGAACTGGCCAAAGAGATGAACTTGATGCAGGTGTCCGACACCGGTTTCATAGAGCCTATCGTGGATGAGGTAATCGACAGCCATCCGGATGAAGTAGCCCGGTATCGGGATGGAAAAAAAGGATTGATCGGCTTTTTTATCGGGCAGGTGATGCAGCAGTCTAAGGGGAAGGCCAATCCACAGCTGGTTCGGAAGCTCATCAGCGAACGTCTGGATTAGCCCCCGGTATTTCTGTTATTTGTTTAAGAGCAAAACAACAATATTTTAGCACTCGTGTATGTGTAAAAATCGTTTGCCTGTTTTCATCCTTATCGCGCTTATCGGCTGGGGATGTTCTTCCGATGATCGAAAAAAACAGGCCGTGGTCAGTGGTCATTTTTCAATTGCGGATTCTGCCGGACAGCCCGGCAATTTACTGCCGGTCGATGTCACTATTATCCTGGAAGATTCAGTTGAAGCAGCCCCGGATACGCTCTTCCATGCGGCGACTGATTCTGACGGAGCCTTTTCCGGGGAGGCTTCTTTTTCGGAGAAGAAACAATATTCGGCATTTATCAGCCGTAATGGACGGAATGTAGTACGTTTTGCCATAATATTAGCTGAGGATGATTCGGTTGAAATCAGCGGTCGGTTCCCTGATATAGAGCAGACACTGACCGTCTCCTCGCAGGAACACGATGCCATGCGCCAACTTGGGAACCTGAATCGTGGATTCCAGCGAATTGCCCGGTTTGCAAATGCCGGCAAGCTGCGCGGTGATACCCTGCAGCAGGAGCTGTCAAAATGGAGCGATCTGTATATGGACCTCTATAATGAAAACAAAGGTACAAGAGCCGGTGAATTAGCAGTGGCCGAGTCGGTCCGACTGCTGGAAGGATGGAATAACACCGAGATGATGAAGCGTATCAGAAAGGTACAGGAGAGGGATGCCCTGGCTCCGCTGGCTGCGGATTATGGAAAAGACTATCTGGCACAGAATCAGGGACTTGAAGCTGCATTGGCTTACCTTGATACGCTGTCCAATATTACCGAGGGTCACGACCAAAAGATGCGGATCCGTATGGAACGGATAGGACTACTGTACGACAGCGCCCGTGTAGCGGCCGCACGGAAGGATTTGAAAGCGTTCCGGGAACAGTATGCCGCTGACAGTACTGCCCGGCAGTGGGCAGAATCCATTGGCTACGATCTGAATTATCTTTCGCCCGGCGACCAGCTGCCGGACTTTGAGTTCAGACAGCAGGGAGGAACGGTAAGTCGTGACTCGCTGCTGGGCAACCCTTATATTCTCGAAGTCACCCGGCTGGCCAACCCCCTTTACCAGGAGCAATTTGATCGAACGGTGGTTATCCACAGTATTTATAAAAATTTTGGATTGAATGTAGTCACCTTGCCTCTGGATGAAAGCCAGATTACGGTGGATGCTTTTTTTGACGAACGCATAAAACCGTGGCCGGTTGCGGACGCCCAGGCTTTCGACCGTGAAAAACTGCTGGAAATGTTTAACATCCGACTGATACCGACGCGGTTTCTTGTGGATGAGAAAGGGGAGATCGTGCGGAAATATGTGGGAAGGGAATTTCAAGACATCATAAAAGATCTTCAAACGATTACCAATCAAGACAAATAATAAATAGTAATATCATGAGAAACTTCTTAGTTGCCGGAAATTGGAAAATGAACTGCGGTCCCGGAGAAACAAAAAAACTACTGGATGGGATCAAAAATAGCGATGTATCCATTCCTGAGCGGGTGGATGTGCTTGTGTGTCCCCCCATGATTTCATTGACTGTTGCTTCAGATGAGCTGCAGGACGCAGAAGGGGTTGCGCTGGGGGCTCAGAACGTTCATTCCGAGGACAATGGCGCCTATACGGGCGAGGTAAGCACCCAAATGCTGAATGAAGTGCAATGTGACTATGTTATCCTGGGACACTCAGAACGGCGCGAATACTTCGGAGAAACCGACACGACCGTCAATGCAAAAGTTATAAAATCATTGTCGGATGACCTGCGTCCCGTAATTTGTGTGGGAGAATCACTGGAGCAGCGCAAAGCGGGCGAGCATCAGCTGATTGTGCGCAAACAGGTGGAGGCGGCCCTGTCCGGGGTTTCGGAGGACGGTGCCGGCGGGTTGGTTATAGCTTACGAGCCCATTTGGGCAATTGGCACCGGCGAAACGGCATCCCCGGACCAGGCGCAGGAGATGCATAAGATGGTTCGGGAGGTATTAGCAGATCTGTACAGCGATGACATGGCTGACGGCATCCGGATCTTATATGGCGGAAGCATGAAGCCCCACAACGCCGAAGAGCTGCTGAGTCAGCCGGATGTGGACGGGGGACTTATCGGCGGGGCGTCTTTAAAAGCGGACAGTTTTACGGAAATTATTCGAATCGCCGGCGAGCTTTCATCGTAGGATGTCATCATTGATTTCATAGGCTGGAGCGGGAGCGGTCATCTGTTTTGCCCGCCCAAAAGGCATAACCGGTAACGTACTACCAAATGTATAAATCTAATATACACATAATTAATATACACAATAAGCGATTGACATGGGTTTAAACGTATTATTATTAGGCAGCGGCGGACGAGAACACGCCATGGCCTGGAGTATATCAAAATCGGACAAACTGGATACCCTGTATATTGCTCCGGGTAATCCCGGAACAGCACAGCTGGGAGAGAATGTCGACCTGTCGCTTTCGGACTTCCAGGCTATTCTCAGGTTTGTGGAGGACCAAGGTATTGATTTGACGGTAGTGGGACCTGAACAACCGCTGGTCAATGGTATTACTGACTTCCTGGAAGATCACGGACACAAGGTATTTGGTCCTTCAAAAAAGGCCGCTCAGCTGGAAGGCAGCAAGAAGTTTGCCAATGAGTTTATGAAAGAAAATCATATTCCCACGGCTGATTTTGATACTTATACCCAGGATGAATTTGACAAGGCGTTATCCGTCATCAAAAAGCGGGATACCTACCCCGTGGTACTGAAAGCGGACGGACTGGCCGGCGGAAAGGGTGTCTTTATTTGTGAAACGGAGGAGGAGGTAGAAAAGAGACTCCGCGAGCTCAAAGAAAACACTCGTTTCGGGGAGGCGGCCGAAACCCTGGTTGTCGAAGAATTTATGAAAGGCGAGGAGGCTTCCGTATTTGTCATCTCGGATGGTAAAACGGCTAAGATTATTCATTATGCGCAGGATCATAAACGGATAGGAGAAGGAGATACGGGCTTGAATACGGGGGGAATGGGGGCTTACGCGCCAACACCGGTACTGGGCAGTCGTATGCTCCAGCGCATCGAAAAAGAGATTATTCTACCGACTATATCGGCCATGCTGCTGGATGATAATCCCTATAAAGGTATCCTGTACTGTGGGCTTATGATTACCTCCGAAGGCCCCAAAGTGGTCGAATACAACTGCCGTTTTGGTGATCCGGAGTGCCAGGCAATTCTTCCGTCCCTTGAGTCGGATCTTCTCGATCTGATGGAAGCCGCCGCCAACGAAGAGCTGGATCAAAAAAATGTTATGATCGACAACCGGTATCGCTGTTGTGTGGTGCTGGCTTCGGAGGGGTATCCGCTGGACTATGTAAAAGGAAAGGAAATCACCGGAATAGAGGACGTGTCGGATGATGCGCTGGTTTTCCATGCCGGGACCCGAAGGGAGAATGGAAAGATCCTGACGGATGGGGGACGCGTAATGAATGTTGTCGGGGGCGGGACCACGCTGCCGGAAGCCATTAAAAATACCTATAACGAGGTTAAGAAGATCAATTTTGGCAACAAGTACTTTCGTTCCGATATCGGGGCGAAGGGACTTGCTTATATTGATTAAAATGTTAACCCTGCCAGCGTTCTATCCTAAAAAAGGAAAAATGAAGTAGAAAGTATTTGGTTTAGAAGCGGGAGGTTGAGGATCCCGTAGTCTCAAGATAACCAGTAAGCAGGTGGCGGTGGAGAGGAGTCGGCAGTTGCGAATTACGTGCAGGTAAATATTGAATAATCCGCAACGAAATTAATTACTGACGGGATGGAGTGAAAGGATGTGATCGCTGCTTTACATTAGTCGGAAAAAAACTTCTTCACTTTGCCGCGCTTGATCTTGCCGGTTTCTGTACGGGGAATGAAAGCTGTTTTTATGATTTCTTTCGGAATTTTAAAAGATTGCAGTTCTTCTTTCAGCTTTACCTGAATATGATTGCGGTCTATTGGCCTGTTGTCTTTGGTTGCGACGATAGCCACTACCTTTTGGCCCCATTTCCTATCGGGCAATCCCACAACGGCGGCATCCCGGATACAGGATATTTTTTTTAGCGCTTGTTCTACCTCTGCGGGAGATATGTTTTCACCACCGCTGATAATCAGATCCGTGCGCCGCGATTCGATAAAAAGTTCGTTCCGCTTGTTCAAATGGCCATAATCGCCGGTATTAAACCATCCCCGGCCGTCAAAGTGCAGAGTGTTTTCCCCGGTCAGGTAACCGTCAAAAAGCTGAGGACCCTTGAGCCATAGTTGTCCCGATTCGCCGGTCGCCGCGGGTTCGCCTTCTTTAGTTCGAATTTCAATGCGGTTGGGATCAAAAACCTTGCCTACGCTTTTTCGGGGACGGCTCAAATCACCCACCGTCACCAGGGGGTTGGCCGCTATGTGTGCACAGCTTTCGGTCATGCCATAGCTTGAAATAATGGGAATGCCCCGGTTGAAACACTCGTCAATAAGGGACGGGGGAACAGGTCCCCCTCCCAATAAAATCGCCTGAAAGTTATCGTGAATGGATAAATCAGTCCTGTCCATCAGGCGCCCAAGCATCGTCGGAACCAAAGAGGCTGCTGCCAATCGGGGATCCCGATGCAGCAACTCGGCCGTTTTTGCGATTTCAAAGCCGTCTGTGCGGTAGATGCCCGACCCGTAGAGCAGGGACCGAAGGATCACCGAAATGCCGCCGATGTGATGCAGGGGCAGGGAAAGCAGCCATAAGTGATTTCTCCCGGGTCGCAGGTTATCGGCTGATGCCCTGGCAGAAAACAGCATTTGACGTCGTTTCAGGGGTACTATTTTGGGCGTTCCCGTCGTGCCGGAGGTATGAAAATAACCAAAAAGTTGCCCGGGCCGGATATTTTTTTTGTGTTTCTCTACCCATTCTTCGGGAGTAAAAT
>NZ_JBEPWZ010000060.1:0-13997 GCF_041642155.1 Fodinibius sp. | reverse complement strand
ATAATCTCGACACCGGTGGGAGGTAACGGCTGGTACAAAGTCTGCAAGCATCAATCTTAACTTAATCGCACTCTCTCATGCTCCTGGCTCTCGAAACCGCTACTGACGTCTGTTCCGTCGCTTTTTGCAACAGAGACGGCGACCTGTTTGAAAAAAGGGTTGAAAAACGGGGCGCGCACTCCGAGCAGCTGTTTCTGTTTATCGGGGAGCTGATGGAGGAGCATGATTTCCGGATTACGGAGTTGTCGGCGCTGCTGGTCAGCGAGGGACCGGGTTCCTATACGGGATTGCGCATTAGTGCCAGCGCGGTGAAGGGACTGCTTTTCCAGACGGAGGTGCCGCTGTACGGGGTTAATACGCTGGCGTCTTTTGCGGCGGGGGCGGTTGAGGATGCCTCTCCTGCAGGCGCGATCCACGCTGTTATCGATGCCCGGCGCGTGCACGTGTATCACCAGCAGTTTCGGTTTTCCGGAGCCGCCCTGACAGCTGCAAGCGAGGTCGAGGTGCTCCCGATTGACGCTTTTGAGTCGATGGTTGCAAGCGGCGATGTTATTATCGGCACCGGCCTGAATCGCATTGGTGAGGATATTAGAGCAAAAAGCAGGACCCTGGGATCCGATGCCATAACGGCCAAGTCGCTGGTTAAACTGTACCGGCAGGGATATGAGGAGTTCTTTCACCGGGCTTCTCCCGCTTCATTCGAGCCCAAATATTACACGTCGAACCAGGTGAACGGCCCGTAAGGGGGTCCGGCCGGGCTGAAGATCACCACAGATGAAGATCACCACACATACAGATGTACCTGCAGTAAAGGCCGAGCCAGGGGCGAGACGGGAGGGTCGGGCTGAGGCTGAGGCAGGGGATTTAGCACTTCCAAACTGCCCGTTGACAGCGAACAGTCCCACCGTGATCAGGGGGGCAGGGGGAAAACAAGGGGTGAAACATTTTGCGTACTTTGTAGTTTGTAAGGACATGTCTTGGGACAACAGGTAAAGAAATAAAAGATTTTAGCTTCACGGGAGAATCATTATTTTGGAGATTCATTTGAACAAAGAGCATTATCATGGATTGGTTTAAGCGAAAGGATAAAAATATTCAAACTGACCAGCGTAAAGAGATGCCGGAAGGCGTGTGGATAAAAGTCCCCAAGACGGGCGAGACCGTACACCGTCGGGAGGTTGAGGACAACCTGTGGGTGGATCCGCTGAGCGGGTACCACTTTCGCATTGGCAGTGAAGAGTACTTTTCTTTCCTGTTTGACGACGGGGTGTTTGAAGAGATCGGACAGGAGATCGTGCCGACCGATCCGCTGAATTTCGAAGACCGTAAAAAGTACAGCGACCGCCTGGAGGAATACCAGGAGAAAACGGGTCATTCGGATGCGGTGCGGGTGGGCGTTGGAACAATGAATGAACTGGAGGTCGTTATTGGCTGTATGGACTTCGACTTTATCGGCGGCAGCATGGGATCGGTGGTCGGAGAGCGGCTGGCGAGGGCTATCGACCACGCCCGGGAACATAAGGTCCCGCTTGTTATCATTTCCCAGTCGGGCGGCGCGCGCATGATGGAAAGCGTGCTCAGCCTGATGCAGATGGCCAAGACCTCGGCCAAGCTGGCACAGCTGGAAGAAGAGGGGGTTCCCTATATATCGGTGTTGACCAATCCCACCACCGGGGGGGTTACGGCCAGCTTTGCAATGCTGGGCGATTTTAATATTGCCGAGCCGGAGGCGCTGATCGGCTTTGCGGGTCCCCGCGTGATCCGGCAAACGATCGGGCGCGACCTGCCGGAAGATTTCCAGCGGTCGGAATACCTGCTGGAACATGGGTTTTTGGATTTTATAACCCCTCGGAACCAGATGAAGGGGGAGCTAACAAAGCTGCTTAAGATACTGCTGCATAAATTTGAGGAATGATCAGCCCCTGAGTCACAAATTTTTTCGGCAATTCTTACAAAGGTTTTGCGTTTTTGTATATACCCTGAGGAAGCCATGGGGGATAACGATGTAACGACTTCGGATCTATGAACAGACTATTCTTACTTCTTTTTGTCTTGGGATGGATTGTTCAGCCTGTCCGGGCTCAGGAAAAAGAGCTTGCCTTCGAGCATGTCTTCGATGATACCTTTCGGCCGGAGGGCATCCAAAATGTAAACTGGATGAGAGACAGCCAGTACTATACCACCCTCCAGCGGGTTAACGGGGATATCGAAATACGGAAGTACGACATTTTAACCGGCGATTATGAAGTGCTGCTGTCTACGTCCGACCTGAAGGTGCCGGACCGGGACAAGCCGATTATCATTCAGGATTATCAATTTTCGGCCGATGAAAGCAAGCTGCTGGTGAAGACCGATATCGAAGCCATATGGAGGCGCAGCACCCGCGAAAACTATTTTATCTATAATTTCGAAACGGGTAAAACGCAAAAGCTGACCCGGTCCGATCAGAAACAGCAGTATGCACAACTGTCTCCTTCGGGCGAAAAAGCGGCTTTTGTACAGGATAACAACCTCTATTGGGTGGACCTGGAGACGGGCGAGGAAACGGATATTACGACCGACGGGGCCCTGAATACAATCATCAATGGAACGACCGACTGGGTATATGAAGAGGAGTTCGGCTTTGCCAGGGCCTGGTACTGGTCGCCGGACGGCAGTAAAATTGCTTTTTACCGGTTTGACGAGTCCGACGTAAAGGAATTCTTTATGACGGAATGGAAGGATCTGTATCCCGGCCTTACGCGCTTCAAGTATCCCAAAGCCGGCGAAGAGAATTCGACGGTTAAAATCGGGGTCTATGATCTTGAAAAGGATCAGACGAAGTGGATGGATATCGGCTCCGAAAATGACCAGTATATCCCGCGGGTTAACTGGACACAGGATCCGGACGTCCTGGCAATCCGGAGGATGAACCGGCTGCAGAATAAGCAGGATTTGATGCTGGCGGATGTGAGGACGGGGCAGACCGAGATCATTAAAACGGAGAGGAGTGACGCGTGGATCGATGTGAATGACGATCTGAAATTCCTCGAAAACGGGCGGGAGTTTGTCTATACCAGCGAGGAGTCGGGATACAATCATATCTATTTGTATGATATGGAGGGGGAACAGATTCGACAGGTGACGCAGGGCACCTGGGAGGTCACCAACTATCTCGGATTCAATGAGAATACGGGCCGGTTTTACTATGTGAGTACCGAGGAATCGCCGCTTCAGCGGCACCTGTACAGCATTAAGCGGGATGGCACCGGCAAGAAAAAGCTGACGGAAGGGTCCGGCTGGAACGAGATTAACATGAGTCCCGATTACAAGTATTATATCGAAACCTTTTCCACGCCAACGCTGCCGCCGCAGTATACCCTTCACGAAATAAATGGAAAGCGGCTGCGAACGCTCGAAGACAATGCCGAACTCCAACAGAATCTCAGCGAATTTCAGCTGCCGGAGAAGGAGTTTATTGAGATTCCGCTGAAGCAGGCGACTCTCAATGGCTACCTGTTGAAGCCGCATGATTTTGATCCCGATAAGAAATACCCGGTATTGTTTTATGTGTACGGGGGACCCGGCAGCCAAAGTGTGCAGAAGAATTATACCTCAAGCCATCGCTCCATTTGGCACCGGTACCTGACAGCTCAGGGATATATCGTGGCAAGCATTGACAACCGGGGTACCGGGGGACGCGGGCGCGCTTTTGAAAAGCAGATATACAAGCAACTGGGCCAGTACGAGGTGGAAGATCAGATCGATGCCGCTGAATATTTAATTCGTGAATTCGATTTTATTGATGAAGACCGGCTTGGAATCTGGGGCTGGAGTTACGGGGGACTCATGTCAAGCCTGGTGCTTGCCCGGGGCAGTGATCTGTTTGGTACCGCTATTGCCGTCGCACCCGTGACCAGCTGGCGCTTCTACGACACGATTTATACCGAGCGTTTTATGCAGACCCCGCAGATGAATCCCGAAGGGTATCGCAGGGGATCAGCGATGACTTATGCCCATCAAATGGAGGGTAACTATTTGCTGGTTCACGGTATGGGCGACGACAACGTCCACTTCCAAAATACGGTCGAAATGGTAAACCGGCTGGTGGAAGCGGGTGTCCCGTTTGAGACCATGTACTATCCCAACCGCAATCACGGTATTTACGGCGGCAACACGCGCGAGCATCTTTTTAACATGCTAAATGAGTTTATTTTAGAAAAGCTATAATCATGGGTCGAGTTCAGTTTGCGGATTACGCCAAAGTTTATGTAACAGGGGGAAGCGGGGGAGCCGGCGCGGTGCACTTCCGGCGGGAGAAGTATGTGCCTAAAGGCGGTCCCGACGGCGGCGACGGGGGAGCGGGGGGCGATGTCATCCTCCGCGGCAACCGGCAGCTGAACACGCTCCTGGATCTTCGTTACCGGAAGTATGTGAATGCCGGAAACGGCCAGCGCGGGGAATCGAGCAAGCGCAAGGGAAAGGACGGGGAGGATGAGGTCCTGGAGACCCCCCTGGGCTGTGTGATCTACGATGCGGAAACCAAAGAACGGCTGGGTGAGATTACCGAAGACGAACAGGAAATAGTTGTGGCGGAAGGAGGAAAAGGGGGACTGGGAAACTGGCACTTCCGGAGTTCCACCAATCAGACGCCGCACCATGCCCAGGACGGCAAGGAAGGAGAAAAACGGGCCATCGAAATTGAGCTGAAGCTTATTGCCGATGTGGGACTTGTGGGATTCCCCAATGCGGGCAAGAGCACACTGCTTTCTGCCATATCGGGAGCTGAACCCAAAATCGATTCCTACCCGTTTACGACGCTGCAGCCCAACCTGGGTGTGGTTTCCATGCCCGATTACCGGACTTTTGTGATGGCCGATATACCCGGCATCATTGAAGAGGCCCACGAGGGACGCGGGCTGGGTATCCAGTTCCTTCGGCATATCGAACGCAATAATGTGCTTCTGTTCATGGTAAGCTCGCAGCAGGATATCGCCTACGAGTATGAGGCCCTGCTGGATGAACTCCGGGCGTATCGCTCCGACTTGCTCGATAAACCGCGCGTTCTGGCCATCACGAAAATGGACCTGCAGGAGAATTATGAGCTCGATCCCGAAAAAAAGATCGATTTGGATATTCCCATAGTTGAAATTTCCGCTGCAACCAATTACCATATAGATGAACTGAAAGAAATCATATGGGAGCAGATACAAACCGTTGAATCATCAAGAGAAGACACCGAAAAAAACACTGGTTAGAGAACTTATAGCCCTTCACCTGATATCCAACCTGGGGGCCCGGCGCATCCGGATGCTCATGCAGTCGGCAGGCCACCCGCAGGATATCTTTCGGATGGACCGGCGCGAGCTGCAGTCTGTTCGAGGCATCGGTCCCAAAACTGCCGAGCAGATTGTTTCATTTGATGACTGGTCCGAAGTCGATCGCATCCTGCAGAAGACCGAGCGGATCGGGGCCGTGCTTATGACGCTGTGGGACGGCGATTATCCCCCGCTGCTTCGCGAGATCTATGACCCGCCCTTGTTGCTGTGGATCAGGGGAAACCGCCGGGCCCTGCAAACCGACAGCGTGGCGATTGTGGGAACGCGCAAGGCGGGCCGGTACGGCCGGGATGCCGCCCGGCATTTTGCCCGCGAGTTGTCGAAGCTGGGACTCACCATCACCAGCGGACTGGCCTACGGTATTGACGGCGCGGCCCACCGGGCAACGGTAGTAGCGGGGGGCTGCACGGTCGGGGTCCTGGGTTCCGGGATCGATAATATTTATCCCGCTGCGCATAAAAAGCTGGCCGCCGATATTATGGATACGGGCGGCGCTATTATTTCGGAATTTCCGCTGGGCACTGATCCCGATGCGGGTAATTTTCCGGTGCGCAACCGGATCGTCAGCGGCATGAGCCTGGGGACCCTGGTCGTAGCTTCAGGTATCGCCGGGGGCAGCATGATTACCGCAAAGCTGGCGCTGGACCAGAACAGGGAGGTGTTTGTGGTGCCGCACCCGATTGGCACGCCCAATGCGATCGGATGCAACAACCTGATACAGCGGGGCATGGGCAAGTTAGTGCAGAATGTGGAGGATATCCTGGAGGAAATTGAAGTGCATATCTCCAAAAGGGACGATGACGATAAAGATGGTGAGCAAGCGGGGGATGGCCTCGCCGGCTCGCCCCGGTGGAAGTCGCTTGAATTGGATGAATTATCTACGGATATTTGTAAAACGCTGCAGGATAATCCGCTTCATGTTGATGAGTTAGCCGAGCGGGTGGGCGTTGAACCGCATAAGCTGTTCCCGACATTATTGGAGCTGGAACTGCAGGAGTGTATCCGTCAGACGTCGGGCAAAAATTTTGAACTTAGATTTTGATGGGGACGGTTGATCGGCCGTTGTCGTTGCGATTGGCTTTTTATGGGGTATGGAATCCGGCCGTTTCGATTCGTTGCAAGAAATAGTATCTTGATAAATCTATAAGATTATGGAAATGCTATGAGATTACGGTGGCAGCCCGCCTGCGGCACCTGCAACCCTCGGCATCGACTGTTATGACTTTTGGAGATTTCGGGGCGAGTAATACGGATCAGCTGTTGTCACCCGTTGATTTATTGAAGAAGTTTAAACCAGGAACAAGGAGTGCTGAAATATGCTTAAAACCGGCCAACAGATGAACCAGAAGCAGACGCAGCAGCAGCGTCTGTCGCCACAGCAGATTCAGTATATTAAATTGCTGCAACTTCCTACCATTGCGCTGGAACAGCGTATTAAGGAGGAGCTGGAAGTGAATCCCGTCCTCGAAGAGGGCGAGCCCGCGGATGAGCTTGATGAATTTGAATCGCAGGAATGGGAGGAGGAAAAGCCCGAGCGGGAAGATGAGCTGGAGCCGGTCGACCAAAATGAAGAGGTGGACTGGGAAGAGTTCATGAACAATACCGAGTACGACGGGGATAATTACAGCGGCGGTTCGGGTTATGCAGGCAATGAAGAATGGCGCGATCTGCCCGATCCGTATCACGAGTCGTTCCTGGAAGAGCTGGAACAGCAGGTGGGACTCCTCGACCTGACCGAAAAGGAAAAGCTGATAGCCGATCAGATTTTGGGTTCCCTCGACCAGGATGGCTATTTCCGCCGCGATATTGAAGCCGTCGTCGATAACATTGCGTTCAACGAGGGCGTTCTGACCGACCGTGACGAGGTAGAGGAGGTTCGCAAAAAGATTCAGCAGCTCGATCCCCCGGGCATCGCTTCGCGCGACCTACGCGACTGCCTGTTAACACAGCTGGAGATGATGGATTACGATGCAGAGGGGAGGGCGACGGCGATAGAAATGCTGCGGGACCACTGGGAGCTTTTTGAGAAAAAGCATTTCAGCAAGCTTAAGAAAAAGCTTGATATCGATAACGAGGAGCTGAAAGCTGCTTTCAATTGTATAACGGGACTGGACCCCAAGCCGGGAGGGGACGGCAGTGCGGTGGATGACACCCAGAATTATATCGAGCCTGACTTTGAGGTCTACTATCAGCCTTCCGAAAACCAGGAAAATGGAGAGGAAGAGGCCGGTGATTTTGTGATTTCGCTGAATAACAGCAATGTGCCGCCGCTGCATATTTCTCCCCGGTATAAAAAAATGTGGGATGACCTGAAGAAGAAAAAGACCAAAAATAAACAGACCAAAGAGACGAAATCGTTTATCAAGAGTAAAATAGAATCGGCCCAGTGGTTTATTGATTCGATTCGCCAGCGCCAGAACACCCTGATGAATACGATGAAAACGATTGTAGCGCTGCAGGAAGATTTTTTTAAACACGGCGAAGGGTTGAAGCCGATGATTCTGAAAGATATCGCCGAGCGGGTGAATCTGGATATCTCAACGATTTCGCGGGTGGTCAACGGGAAATATGTACAGACCCATTTCGGCGTGTTTGAGCTGAAATATTTCTTCAGCGAGGGACTTGAAACGGAGAGCGGGGAGGAAGTGTCCAGCCGGGAAGTTAAAAATGCGGTCCAGGAAATTGTTGATAACGAAAATAAGAAAAAACCGCTGAGTGACCAGGCCATAGCTGACCTGTTAAAGGATCAGGGATATAAAGTGGCCCGGCGAACGGTCAGCAAATACCGGGAGAAGCTGAATATACCGGTGGCTCGTCTCAGAAAGCAGATTATTTGAGGCTCAGGCTCAGCTCAACGGCCTGCCACAGGGGATCGTTGAATGCGGTCAGCCAGATGGTCAGTCCGGCAAGTATGAGCAGATACAGTCCGGTGGTCGAGCTTATATACCGCAGCCGCTTGCCGCTCAATGATTGTACGGCGTCCACGGAGGTTGCAATAAAACTTCCCAGGCATACCACCAGCATCAGCCCTGTTAAAAGGGCTGTTATCATCGCAGCATTTCCACTCCCGCCCGAAACGTGTATCCCGATTGCAACAGTGCCGAATACGATATTGATCTGCAGCGGCCATGCAAAAAGTGTCATGATCTGGGTGATCGACCGCAGTGACTTGTGGGGGAAGTAGAGCCAAAAGATGCTGGTCACGGAAAAGATAAGGGTTATTCCAAAGGAGGAAATAAAAATATCATATACCCCTCCGGTGAAAAGAAACAAGTCGGGGAAATGATAACGCAGGCTTTGCAGGCCGGTTTCAGACCAGAAATTAATAAACGTGGTAAACAGTGCGGCCGAGATTAACAGGGCATTTTGAATAATAATGATGAGTGAAGGGAAGGGTGAGCGAATGTGCTGCCTGAAAATATCATTGAGAAAAAATGTATGTCCGGTGAAATAACGGAAGAGGGACTTTCTATAGAGGGGACTCATATTGTAATGAAAGGCCAGCATGGCCCAGACCAGCAGCAGCGATATGATCGGGAGCGGGGAGGGGCCCGGCGGCGGCAGGGATTCATCGGGGACTGGAAAAACGGGCTCGGGTTCTGAAGCAAGGGAAGGCAGGATGGTTTCTAACTCGGGATATTTATCCGTCATCGATAGCAGCCAGCTGCTTTCCATAAAAAAGGGTTTTTGAGGTTGGGAAGCCGTCGCTTGAATAACCTGTTTGAACGGCAGGAACCGTTCCCGGAGTTTCGTGGTGGGACTGTACCGGTATCCCTCGATATTTGAGGAGTTGGGAATGGACGGGGATGGGAGGTCCTGCGGGGTCAGGCGGATATCATACCTGAAAAATTCGGCTGGGGCATCCGGGCTTTGCGTTATTCTGTTGTCGGTATGGGTTGTGCGGATCGACTGGAGGGCGCTAAAATGATGGAAGAACGAAGCAGCGGCCCTGTTGAAGGAGGGCTGGTGAATAGCTCCGTAGGTGAACAGGTTGAGTGCTTTTACCGAAGGCTGCGCAGCAAATGCCCTTATTTTTGTTCGGACCCGCCTATGGAAAGCAGAGTCGGAGCGCGCAAAGGTATGGGTCGTTGGAAACAGGATACGCAAGTCCCCATACACGGCCAGGTTGCGCTGGCTGATTTCGTTCCACAGGCGATCGGAAGGGAGTTGTTGTAATTCCAGGACGGTAATACCCAGGTCCTGGAATTGCTGAAGCTGCTGAAGAGCTTGGGAGTCGTCGTCCGGAAGTTCCCATACCACCCCAAGCACGCGCTGCGCCTGAGCTGTGCCAAAAGCCATAAAAAGCAGAAAGGTACTCAGAAGCACAAACCGGAGCGGATTCCTCACTATTGGTCAGTTATATTACTTTGGGTCGATCGTTTTTTCTATAGGCAGTACGGTCGTCTCTTTAAAACTGCTCAGCACCACGTTTGACCGGCTTTTGCTGACGCCGTTCCACGATTGGATGCGGGAGAGAAGCTTCTCGAAAGAGTCGGTATTTTCGGTGCGGATCTTGAGAATATGAGATCCGTCGCCCGTAATGGAGTGACACTCCAGCACTTCCGGTTCATTCGTAGTACGTTCGATGAATTTGGGGTAGTTATCCGAGCCGTCCACTTCTACAAAAACGAAGGCCGTGATGTCGAAGTTAAAAAGTTTGCCATCCAGGATAGCGCGATAGCCTGTAATAAGCTTCTTTTCTTCTAACTTGCGCATGCGCTCCGATACCGATGGTACGGACAGGTGCACGATTTCGGCAAGCTGGTTCCGCTGGGCACGTCCTTCCTTTTGCAGGTGGTTCAAAATCTTGAGGTCAATCTCGTCCAATCCTTTAGCCATAATTAATCTCCATTTCCTAAATTTTCTATGATTTATTGAAAATAAGCTAAAATAATTAGGATTTCAAGAAGTATAAGTCCATAAATACTTCTTTAATTCGGTTGGTTTTATTCGCCCGAAGGAATTAAAAATAGGTTCAAAAGGTTGGTAAAACTCTTTTATCTTTAGCGAAATGATTATTTAAAGAAAAGGTAACAAAAAAGATGTTAGACGTCACCTATATTCGTACTCATACCGAGCGTGTAAAAGAAGGAATGCGCAATAAGGGAGAGGACCATCCTGAAATTGTGGATCAACTGGTGGAAGTCGATGAAAAGTGGCGTTCGCTGGTCAAGCAGACCGACGATCTGCGAAACGAGAGCAATACGAAGGCTCAAAAAATAGGCCGGCTGATGGGAGAGGGCAAGCAAGAGGAAGCCCGGGAGATCATCGAACATACCAGCGCCTTGAAGGAGGAGATCAAGGAGAAGGAAGAGCAACTTGATTTTTTAAAACAGCAGCGAAGGGAACTGCTGTTGCGGATCCCCAATGTTCCCCACGATTCGGTGCCGGTGGGATTTTCCGAAGAGGATAACAAGGTGTTTAAAACATGGGGGACGCCCGCTCAGGCAGCGGAATGGCAGCGTCCCCACTGGGAACTTGTGAAAGAACAGGGATGGATTGACTTTGAGCGGGGGGCAAAAGTGACGGGTGCAGGGTTCCCTTTTTATATCGGTCCCGCGGCAAAGCTGCAGCGGGCGCTTGTCAACTATTTCCTGAACAGGGCCGGGGAGCGGGGATATACCGAAATGCAGGCTCCCTATTTTGTAAATGAAGACTCTGCCCGGGGCACGGGACAAATACCCGACAAGGAAGATATGATGTATGAAGTTCCGCGGGATGAGCTGTTTGCCATTCCAACGGCGGAGGTTCCGGTTACGAATTTCCATCGAGGCGAAATTATCGACCGGGATCAGCTGCCGCTTTATTATGTGGCTTATACCCCCTGCTGGCGCCGCGAGGCCGGTTCTTACGGCAAGGATGTACGGGGACTTAACCGCCTGCACCAGTTTGACAAGGTAGAGCTGGTAAAGATGGTGCATCCTGATACGGCCTATGATGAGCTTGAGAGCTTGCGCACCTACGCGGAGTCGCTGCTGGAGGAGCTGAATATTCCCTATCGTACGCTGCTGATGTGCACCGGCGACATGGGCTTTACTCAGTCCAAGAAATATGACCTCGAGGTTTGGAGTCCGGCACAAAAACGCTGGCTGGAAGTCAGTTCGTGTTCAAATTTCGGGAGCTTCCAGGCGCGCCGGATGATGCTTCGCTTTAGAAATGACGAGGGGGACACCGAAACATTACATACGCTTAACGGTTCAGGATTGGCTCTGCCGCGGGTTGTGGCCGCCATACTGGAGATATACCAGCAGGAGGACGGAAGTGTGGCAGTCCCCGGCGTGCTGCAGCCTTTTATGGGCTCGGAAGTGATTGAAGCCGGATGAATTTTTTTATATTCCGTAAGTTGGTCGCTCTTTTAGAGATAAACGATAGCCTTTTCGGCCGTCGCCGGTAGGCCCGGGGCGATGGGGCGCTTGCGGGCCCTCACCTCCCGGGTTTATGGGGACCGTCCTTGAACCTTCCCCTGTCGTGGGATTGGACTGGAGCAATTGGGACGCGTGCGGGTCACAGGCCGGCTGATCTTATATAGGGGGCGGGAACTGGACCTCGTCTTTTCCCACAGGGATCGGATATCCCGGAGCAAGGGGGGTAGCCGGACGACCTGCTTTAAAAAAGGGACGGGAACAGGTTGCGCGATAATAAGGGGCATGTGATGATGCCAGAACACGCTACACAGGAATGAGTTGATATAGGTTAGATATAGACGATCATTATGGAAAATGACATTTGGGGAACGGTTTCCCTGCAGGACAGGGATGTTCACTTTATCGATATCGGGGATCTCCGCCTATGGTTAAAGTACAAGGACAGCGAGATCAGGATAGCGTATTGCTACAGGGATGAGGCGAGGGGAGAAGTAGATGAGCAAGAGCCGCCGAAAGAAGTGCGGTGGGTACGATGGGCTCATAAAAATGGCCACGACCGTGTGCGTATACTCCCTGCCTTTGCCGATCTGCCGCTTATCGTCCAATCGGAATACTCCCTGAAAGTAAGTCCCCACACCACCATACAGGTCTTTAGCCGTATTCCGATCTGGATTACGATAGCGCTGGCGCACGACGACTACCTGCTGCTTGAACTGCCTGCAATAAAAATGTCGAAAACCTGGTTTGGGACGCCTATCGAGGGGGAACTCTGTTATCATACGATGACCAAGGCGCGCCGCGACCTTTCAAAGCTAAAGCCCGAACCATACCTGGTGAGCTGTCCCATCACCATATCGAATAAATCGCCGGGAGCTCTTGATTTTGAAAGTTTTTGCTTTCGGGTGGAACGGCTGGGGATTTACAAACATGACGGTACGTTATGGGCCGATGAAACCCAGATTACCTATCACGGGGAAGAACATCACAGTGATGTGATCATGACGGGAAAGCTGCCGGAAGGCATTGACAAGCAGATGCAGCTGACGAAACCCCGCAAGCAGATCCATGCAAGCCTGACCACCCGCACATTCAAGCGCCTCTTCGAGGACGCAGACATTTTAGGAAGTTAAGCTCAGAACCGTTATGGAGATATTTAATATTTATAATTACGTATCAGAAGAAGTCGTTTTTCAGTTTATCAGAGTTGTTCTGATAATTGCTGTCACGCTCCCGATTGTTTTTATATTGCGTAACTGGGCCCGCTCTTTTTTTACGAAGAAATATTCCACCCACTACGGAATGCTGGCCGGCAAGGTGGTTTTCTATTCCGGTATGATCATATTAATAATTACGATTTTGGGGCAGATGGGCATTAGCCTGGCTCCCCTGCTGGCCGGCGCCGGTATTGTGGGAGTCGCCCTTGGCTTTGCCTCTCAGACCAGCGTGTCTAATATCATAAGCGGGCTCTTCCTGATTGCCGAACAGCCGTTCAAGGTGGATGACATTATCAATGTCAACGGCACGATCGGTATTGTCATGTCTATTGACGTGCTTTCGGTTAAACTTCGGACCTTTGACAATATGTTTGTGCGCATCCCCAACGAAATGATTATCAAAACGGAGGTGATTAACCTGACGCGCTTTCCTATTCGCAGGTTTAATGCCAAAGTTTCGGTCGCGTACCGCGAGGATATCGGGAAAGTTCGCGAAATCCTGATGGAGGTCGCTCAAAAAAACAAGTATTCTCTCAGTGAACCGGAGCCGCAAATTATTTTCGAGGCTTTCGGTACGTCCTCCATCGACCTGGATTTTCGAATATGGGCCCAGGTTAATGAATGGATCCATCTAAAAAATACCATCCAGGAGGAAATAAAAAAGAGATTTGATGAGGAGGATATTGAGATCCCTTTCCCGCATGTTTCTCTATACGCCGGCTCTGAATCGAAGCCGCTGCCTATTGAGATGGTGGCGAAGGCAGAAAATCTCCGGAACGAGGCGGACGAGGCCGATAACTAAGAAGCTACGGCATACATTTTTTGATCTTTAAACTGGAAGAGCAGGTCCAGGATAGGCTGCATCTCTTTTTCCTCCATAATAGCGGCCCGAAGCTGCCGGCTGTTGCGTACCCCTTTCAGGTACTGCGCATAATGTTTCTTCATAATGATCACCCCGTAATGCTCCCCGTGATGCTGAACCGAACGTCGCAACTGTTCACAGCACAAGTCAATGCGGTCTTCCACGGTCGGTTCCGGCAGCAGTTCGCCGGTCTCGATATAATGGTGGGACCGTTCAAATATCCAGGGATTCCCGATGG
>NZ_JBEPWZ010000059.1:0-14185 GCF_041642155.1 Fodinibius sp. | reverse complement strand
CGCCCTCCCAGGAAGAACTCTACTCGGAGGGACCGCACCTTGCGTCCTACTCCTACGAAATAGGAAACCCGGATCTCGAACCCGAGCGCGGGCTGGGCAAGGAGCTCTTTATGCGATATCGCGGGGACGGTATTTCAGCCGAGATAACGGGTTACCACAATGCCTTTGCAAACTATATTTATCCCCGCAATACCGGTCGGCAGAACACCCGGTTTCCCTCCCTCAACGATTACCAGTTCGAAGGAGCCGCCGCCCGGATCTATGGCGCGGAAGCCTCCGCGGAATTTCAGCTCTTCTCAGGCGTGGCGTTCAACGGGATGTTCAGCTACACCCGCGGCGAGCGCGACCTGACCCCGCAGGAGCAAGAGTTGAACCCGGAAGCTTCCGAGGTTCAGCCCCTGCCCATGATTCCGCCTTTGAAGGCGACAGCCGGACTTACCTACGCACAAGGAGGATTTCAGGTGGGGGGAAAGCTGCGGATGGCCGCCGAGCAGAACCGGACCGGCGATTTTGAAACCCCGACGGACGGATACCACACCTGGAATATATTTGGACAGTACCGCTTCCAGACGGGAAAAACCCTGCATACCGTCGCCCTCAATGCCGAAAATATTTTTGACACCACCTATCGTAACCATCTGTCTCGTATCAAGGAGGTCATGCCGGCTCCCGGAAGAAATATTTCACTTTTATACCGCACATATTTTTAATGAATAAAGAATCTCTGCTGTATAGTGTCAACGTAACCTTGGCAATCCATGGAATACAAATGATCACCTCTAACAAATAACATTTTTGAATTTTAGTAAAATTCAGCTCCTACTGTTTAAATCTGACCAGTAATTTATGACAAACCTATATCGACCTATTATACTTTCTGTATTAATAACAATTGCCCTTATAGGATTTACCGTTCCCCCCGCACAGGGCCAGCCGGCCTCGGTTGAGGGCACCGTAACGGATACCAGCGGGAAACCACTTCCGGGCGTCAATGTGGCTTTGCCAGCCCTTAAAAAAGGCACCTCTACCACCTCAAACGGATCATTCCAGATCAGCGATCTTCCTGCAGGTTCCCATTCTATCACTTTCACTTTTGTAGGATATAATGCACAAACCCGACAAATATCACTTGAAGAAGGAGAAGTACAGACGCTGAATATCACCCTGACCCGGGAAACGTTGCAGACCGAAACCGTTACGGTCACCGGAACGCCCTATGAATCAGACCCGCTGACCACCCCCGCCGATGTAGATGTATTAACCGGAGACACGAAATTCTCCCGCCAGCAGACCTCTCTCGGCGCCTCTCTCGACGAATTAGCCGGTGTTTCAACTATTTCCACCGGCAGTCAGACGGGTAAACCGGTTATTCGCGGACTCAGCGGGAGCCGTGTGCGCGTACTTGATGACGGCACGGCCATGGATTACCAGCAGTACGGCGTGCGTCACGGACCGAACGTCGATCCCTTTATATCTGATCGCATCGAAGTGGTCCGCGGAGCCGCCAGTGTGCAGTACGGTTCTGACGCCCTCGGCGGAGCCGTTAATGTGATCTCTAATGCACTGCCCGAAGCGACTGATGAGGACCCCTTTTTACAGGGCGAAACGCTGGGAGAATTTTCGTCCAATAACGATGAACTCGTGGGCGGAGTGCACCTGAACGGGGCTGTTAATCGCTGGGGTTTTACCGGCACGCTCATTCGTCGCGCTGCCGGCAATATGACCGCCCCGGACGTGCCCACCTTCCGGGAGAGTGACGATACTTCCGCTCCCAAGTTTTCAGGTGAGCTCGACCATACCGACTACGACCAGTTCAACGGCAGCCTTGGCATCGGCTACCAAACCGAAATAGGACAACTGTCCGCCGAATATACCCGCTGGCAAAACGAGCATAATTTTTTGTTGCCTAATGGAAGAGGATTGGGGCAAAATCTCGTAAATAACGCCCTGCAGATTGAAGGGGATCTCGACCTGGGATATAATTTTACGCTCATTCCGCAGTTGACTTATTCACAGAATTTGCGCCAATCCAATCCGGGCGGTGACCTTGCCGAGCCGCGCAGCGAACTGCCCGACGATGGATACGCCCACCTTGATGTTCTCCTCGACAGCTATACCGCTAAAACCGAACTTAAACACCCGGGCGTGGGACCTTTTACCGGGACACTCGGGCTGGAGTATAAATACCAGGACCAAGAGACCAGAGGCACTGAGCCCCTGGTGCCTTCCGCTGAGATACATAATATAGCCGCCTTTGTATTCGAGCAGGCCGAATTGGATAATCTTACCCTCTCATTCGGGGCGCGATTCGACGCTCGAAAGCAGGAAGCGCGGCCCCATACCGACCTGAATCTGCCTGACTATGATGCCGGGGAAACCGATGAGGTGCTGTACCAATCCTTTTTTGAATTCAGCGGATCGGCAGGTGCTACCTACCAGTTCACAGAACAGCTGGCTGTCGCTGCCAATATCGGACGCGGGTTCCGCGCACCCAGCCTCTTTAACCTGCATGCGGATGGCGTGCACGGGGGGATTGCAGCCTACCAGCGGGGCAACCCCTACCTGGATTCCGAATACTCGCTCAATACCGACCTCTCCCTTCGCTGGCGATCAAACAGTGTGCAGGCCAAAGCCACGGTCTATCGCAATGCCATTGACAACTATATGTTTCTCGTAAATACCGGGGAGTTTGCCGGTCCCGGTGGCGAGGGTCCCCCGGTACTGGAATTTGTTCAGGGTGATGCCCGCCTGTTGGGAGGCAATGCCGATATTACCGCACAGCTGCTCCCCTGGCTGCAGTTATCCGGCACCTTTGAAACCGTTGCCGGGGAGAATGTGGATGACGATATTTCAGAAGTCGACAAACTGCCCCTGCTGCCCCCCACCAGGCTCAGCGGAAAAGTAAGAATCATGCGCTCTTCGCTGGGTAAAGCAGAAAATCCTTTCCTGAGTCTGGGTGTGCAGCATACCTCCTCCAAAGAGGCAGCGGGACGCTATGAACCCTTCTGGCAATTCGGTAATTCCCCGCAATTCAGTGATTTCGGGGTGGCTTCGACTGATGCCTATACCCTGCTTAATGCCACCCTGGGTAGTGAAATTTCGTTATGGAACCAACCGGTTTCGCTGCAACTGTCGGCGAACAACCTGCTGAATACAACCTACCGTGATTTCCTCGACACTTATAAAGGATATGCCCTGAGTCCGGGACGGGATATCAGAATCCGGATTAAAATTCCATTTCCTGTGCTGTAATGTGCTCCGGTCGAGCACTGCCCATTTCAGTTCCTGTTAATAAAGGTTGATCCCGGGTAATTGGGTAACCGGTTTGTTCAGAGAACAGATTTATGTACTTTTCATCCTGTTTTACTATCTATGGATCGATCAACTTTTTATCCTTGCGCCGGTGAAGAACTCAAATTATCTCCTTGCAGCAGAATCAATTATTCTGCCCTCTTTCTATAACCATGTAACCGGCAACCGTGTTATATTTAAAACTGTTTTATCTACTTAAGTGATGATGCTATGAACAGAAAGAAATATATATTTTTTTTGCTTTTGCCGCTGTTAATCGGTGGCTGTAAAGCGCTGCAGGACTTTGCCAACAGCATCCAAAAACCCCGCCTTTCCGTAGATAACGTGCGCGTGACGGGATTTAATTTTCAGCAGATGGAGCTGACCTACGACATCAAGGTGGAAAACCCCAACTCCGTAGCTGTTCGAATGCTGGGATACGATTATAACCTGGATCTGAACGGCAACACCTTCATCAGTGGCGATCAGGCGGAAAAAATAGAAATTGAGGCTTCCGGCGAGAGTATCTTCCAGGTGCCCATGACGCTCAACTTTTCGGATCTCTATCGCACGGCATCTGGATTATCTGATCAGGATGAAACCTCTTACCATTTTTTAAGCCACCTTCGTTTTGACCTGCCGGTATTGGGTGCTACTGAAATTCCGGTCCAGAACCGGGGGACCATTCCCCTGCTAAAAAGACCAAAACTGGATGTCCAAAATCTTGAAATCCAGAATTTAAGCCTCAGCGGCGCCGACGTGGTCCTAAAACTGGCCTTTGATAATCCCAACGGCTTCGGGCTGGACATCAATCAGCTTGCCTATGACCTGCAGGTGAACGGCGACCAGTGGGCGGACGGCACGGCGCTGCAGGACGTCACTATCAGGGAAAACGGAATTACAGAGCTGGATATTCCCATCTCTTTGAATATCAGTCAGATAGGCATGTCAGCCTACCGTATTTTATCGGGATCGGAACCCCTTGACTACCAGCTGAAAGGCCATTTCAATGTTACGGCCCTGCATGACCTGCTGGGGAGCACCAACGTTAATTTGAATCGCTCAGGCAAAATACCTGTCAGCCGGTAATTAAATTTCAATTCTTATGAACTTTTCCGATTTTCTAACAGGTCATTCATCATTAAACGGCCCCGATGCAGAGCCATGGGGGGGGATTTGACTTTGCTCAGCAAGTGGTATTTGTTATTTCCGTCCCACAGGGTCGGGGAATCAGACTATCTAACTATTTAATGCTAAGGTTTTTATCGTGGACAACTCACCTATTACAGATCAAGTGCTTGACAACTGCATAACCAAAACAGACGTTCCGGGGGCAGGTACTCCCTATCGCGGCAAGGTACGGGACGTCTACTCCCTGGGGGACGACAAACTGGGTATCGTGGCCAGCGACCGCATTTCGGCCTTTGATCACATAATGAAACAAGCCATCCCCTACAAGGGACAGATTCTCAATGCCCTCGCTGCTTTTTCTTTCCGCAAAGTAGAGGATCTGGTGGCTACCCATATCATTGACGTGCCCCATCCCAATGTAACGATTGCCAAAAAATGTGATCCTATTCCTATAGAAGTCGTCATTCGTGCTTGCCTGACAGGACATGCCGCACGGGTATATAAATCAGGCAAACGAACACTCTGTGGGGTGGAACTTCCGGATGGAATGAAGGAAAATCAACAATTCGAGAAGCCTATTTTAACGCCCGCTACAAAAGCCGAAGCGGGACACGATGAGGATATTTCAGAGCAGGAGATTCTGGATCGCAATATAGTGGATTCCGGTCTCTGGCAAGAAATTAGGGCAAAAGCATTCCGAATATTTGAGCGGGGACAGCAGATAGCCCGTAAACAGGGATTAATCCTGGTGGATACAAAATATGAATTTGGGCTATACAACGGGGAAGTAACGCTCATTGACGAGGTCCATACGGCCGATTCCTCGCGATACTTTTATGCCGACGAGTACAAAGAACGATTAAGGGAAGGAAAGCCACAGAAACAATTATCCAAAGAATTTTTGCGGGAATGGCTGATGAAGCACGGGTTTCAGGGAAAAGAGGGGCAAACACTTCCTGACCTTCCTGATTCATTCAGAAAAAAAGTGTTTGAACGGTACGCAGAACTTTTTAAACAGCTCACCGGAAAAGCATTCGAACCCACCCCCGTTAAGGTTGATGAGCTCAACAAAAAGCTCCAATCGATATTCAATGCCTGTCGGTAGCGGTGAGTGAAGACATGTCTTTCTTTCCGACCGGGAAATCAAACTGGGCGGCCATGCGTGACAACGCCTTTTTGCCCATCATGGCTTTCCGCACAAATTCACGTTCCTTTTCATTTCTGGCCAGATATTCTTCAAAAGACCGGTGCTCTGCTCGCCCCAGGTTTCCATCCAGGTAGTCTGTAAGGAAATCTGTAAGTATATTATCACGATCAAATTCTGTGATATCCATAAAAATGAGGGTAATAAATGTTAAACAAGTTCATCTATTACCCTCATACCCTGACTAAGCAGAAATTGTTCCCGGATAAACGTGATTTTCTAATAGCTCTTGCAGATGTGCGCGTCCCCGGTTGATGCGTGACTTCACCGTACCCATCGGAAGATCCGCGATATCGGCTATTTCTTCGTAGGTAAGCTGTTGTATATCACGCAGTACCACAACCTCACGGAAATCTTCACTGAGCTCCATAAGTGCCTTCTCAAGTTCATCCATGCACATCTTTTCATGCAGGGAGTCATCGGGAAGGATGTTTGTGTCTTCCAGCTTCATGGGACGATCTTCTGAATCATCGGGATCCTTGTGAATGGTTACCGTTGTCATTCTTTTTTTCTTTTTATATAAACTCTTTGCCAGGTTGATGGCGATCGTATACATCCATGTAGAGAATTTTGCTATTCGCTCATAGGAATGGCGGCTTCGGAACACCCTGAAAAATGTCTCCTGCACCAAATCCTCGCAATCCTGGTGATTATGGGTGTATCGATAAAGAAAATTGTGCAATCGGTCCTGATACCGATCCACTAACAGGTTAAAAGCTTCTTCATAACCAGATTGAAAATGTTCCATTAAATCTTCATCAGACATCTGTTGAAGTTTTGCTCTGGATATCGCTTCCATATTTTGACCCTAAATTTGTTGCAAATGACAATTCTGATTTTCATCAACAACCGCTAAAGGTATTAGTTGATGATCCTTTTAATCATAAGGAGAAGAATCGTCGCAGGGTCCATCGTTGAAAAGCCTTTTGCTGCTCGGTCGGCATCCAACAGTGTTTCAAATATGCGAGGCATCTCTGTCAGCTTAAAGGCTGAAGCGTCTTTCCATAGGTTATTGAAATACCAGCTGCTGCTGATACCCAAGGTGTTTTGAACTTGTTTTTTCGTATTACCCTGTGCGGACAGACGCTGAATCTGCCAGATATTTGAAAACAGATTATAAAAGAACCCCACGGAACGAATAATTTCTCCCGCGTTGGACTTAGAATGTTGCAACATCTGTTCCGCAATAAACAGGGACTTGTCCAGGTTACGCGAAATAAGGGCATCCTTGAGTTCAAACACCGAATATTCACGATAAAACCCGATTATTTTTTTTATATCACTTTCTTGGACAGTTTCAGAAGTGTCTACAAAAGTACACACCTTATCTATTTCTGTGGACAGTAACTGTAGGCTGTTGCCCACATATTGGGCCAGCATCTGGGCGGCCGGCGGCTCTATTTGTTTTTCATATTCACTGCGTACCCACCTTATGATCCAGTCCGGCAGCCGGTAGTCGGGCACTTTCTTGAATTCATGAATGCCGGTATACGTACTTATTTTAAGTGCTTTTCCGACTTTAGTGTTCCCGGAAGGTTTTTTAGCATCTATGCAGACCAACAGCGTGCTGGGGTTGGGTTGTTTCAGATAGGGAATCAATTCATTGATATCTCCCCCGTCGCCTCCACTGGTTTCCGCATAATCATCCAGCTGTTTAAAATCCCGGAGGATAACTACCCGGCGGTCGGCCATCATGGGATAACTGCGGACAATAGACAGTAGTTTTTCAACCGTGATATCGCGGCCATACAGCAGGTCAAAATTAAAATCCTTTTGATCGTCGGGCACCAGCGACTCAACCGCTTCCTGCAGTTTATCCAGGAAAAACTCCTCCTCCCCAAAAAAAAAGTATACAGGTTTCCGCTCTCCTGACTTCAATTCCTTCAGGATTTCGGAGTAACGCTCTATGCTGGTTTTTTTGGCCACGTTTTGGTTTTAGTTGTTAGTTATTTGTAATTAGAAGAGACCTTTGCAAACCGTTTTTTGCCCAATGGCTACTTTTCCGCGATTTCAACATTCTCATGTATCGTCTATACACTTCGGTTTCGAAATCGCTCAGAGCTTGGTATGGAACAAAACCCCTGTTTTTTCAAAGACCTCTGAAAATAGTTGATTATTAATCATTTTTTCATTTTTAATCCATATCCTATTCGCGAAGCCCCGGATATCCAGATCCATTTCAATGATGCGTTAGATACGGTCTATTTTTTTTGAGGAAAACGGGACAGTGACCGGGTTTGCAATGGCCTCCCTTATTTTCCATGGTTAACTTTTCATTCATATTACCTGCATTTACGGCGTAAGACGTCCCATCATGCGGGGAAAAGGAATGGTCTCGCGAACGTGATCGAGCCCGCACAACCAGGCTACGGTTCGCTCTAATCCCAATCCAAAGCCGGAATGAGGCACGGTTCCATACCTGCGTAAATCCAGATACCAACTGAAGACCTCTTCGGAAAGATTATGCTCGCCCAGCCGTTTTTTTAACGTGTCAAGATCCGCTTCACGCTCACTCCCCCCGATAATTTCTCCATACCCTTCCGGGGCCAGCATGTCGACGGCCATGGCCAGATTCTCATCTTCGGGATCACGCTTCATGTAGAATGCTTTGATGTCGGCCGGATACCGGTGTACCAGTACGGGCGTGTCATATTGCATGGTGAGCAACGTTTCATCACTGCCCCCGAAATCCTCTCCCCACCTGAAATTCAGGGCCGATGCGCGCCAGTCGGGTATATTCCGAAGATCCTCTTCGATCTGATCCATACGGCCCGCGATGTCTTTGATTCGCTGGTCGATCTGGGCTTTGCGCCACTTTTTAGCTTGTCCCCGTTCTTTTGTGATCTCCTGGCGCTCTTCCCGAAGGGTTGCCTTCTCCGTCCTGCGATCTTCAACCATCTGATCGAGCATATCAGCCATCTCCTCACTTCTTAGAGTTTCTACTGCCTCGCTGTAGGAAATACGCGGGAAGTTTTCCGACACGGCCTTCTTCAGCTTTGCAGTATCGCGCTCCAGAATATCCAGCTCATCGGGACGCCGGTCGAGTACCCTCTTCACGACAAATCGGATAAAATCCTCGGCCAGATCCATATTCATCTCCAGGTCATAAAAAGCCATCTCCGGTTCTATCATCCAGAACTCGGTCAAGTGCCGGCGGGTCTTGCTTTTCTCCGCGCGGAAGGTGGGACCAAAGGTATAAATAAGGCCATGCGCCATCGCCATGGCCTCCCCGTAGAGCTGTCCCGACTGGGTCAGGTAAGCCTGCTCATCAAAATATTCGGTCTCAAAAAGATTGGTTGTGCCCTCTGCGGCATTGCCTGTAAATACAGGGGCATCCATCTGTACAAACCCGCGCTCCTGAAAAAAAGTGTGGATGGCATAAATAATTTCATTGCGCACGCGCATAGCCGCCCATTGCCGCCGGCTTCGCAGCCAGAGGTGCCGGTTTTCCATCAGGAAATCCACACCGTGCTCTTTAAGGGTAATGGGATAGTCTTTCGCAATTTGAATGACATCCAGATCAGAAACCTGCAGCTCATAGCCCCCAATACTTCGCTCGTCTTCGACAACCCTGCCGGTTATTTCCAGCGAGCTTTCCTGGCGCAGCGATTCCGCTGCTTCCCAGGCTTCTTCGGATACGCTGTCTTTGGCCACTACGCACTGGCAGATACCCGAGCCATCCCGTACTTCCAGGAAATAGAGATTCTTGCTGCTTCGGAAATTATAAATCCAACCTTTGAGTGTTACCTGTTGATCCTTATACTCGGCGAGGTTCGTTATATAAACCATTAACACTGCATTTTTTGATGATTGTTTACGGTCTCTTACATCCTTGGGACGTTAACGCAGATGCTGCCCCCATTTCATGAGCGTTTCAGAAAAGTGTACCCAAGGATAGCGGTTATTACAAATACAGTCAAAGAGACTTTTGCAAAATCCATGGGGTACCGATACCGGCCACTCCAACAAATGAGGGGTTTTAAAAGGGTCAGATTCTGGGGAGAAAGAAAATACCAGGTCCACTGACATATAAGCAATTTTTCGCTTTTAATTACGCATCATACTTATTAACCTTGCAACTTATTTATGAATTCGGTAAAAAGCTCTGTACACAAAGGATGGAAGACAGAAAATTAAGGCGAAAATTCTTACACGACGGGTCAGGTCAGCTCACCTATGAAATACGTGAAATCGTAAGCCTTGCCCGGCAGTTTCAAGAGCTGGGCATGCCTATCGTCTGGGAAAATATTGGCGATCCGATTGAAAAAGGCGAAGAAGTGGCAGGCTGGATCAAAGATATCATTATCCAGTTAGTGGCAGACGATCACAGCTACAGCTACAGCACCACTCAGGGCAATCCCGAAGCCCGCGAGTTCCTCGCAAGTCTGGCTAATAAAAGAGGCGGCTGCCAAATTTCTGCGGATGACATCACTTTTTTCAACGGCCTGGGCGATGCTGTCGGCAAAGTTTTCGGATACCTGAAAAAAGAAGCCCGTGTAATCGGTCCCTCCCCGGCCTACTCGACGCACTCCTCGGCCGAGGCGGCTCATTCGGGGTATAAACACCTTACGTACAACCTGGACCCCGAAAACAACTGGATGCCCGACATCGAAGACCTGCGAAAAAAGGTCAAATACAACGATTCTATCGCGGGATTACTTTTAATCAATCCCGATAATCCCACGGGCGCTGTTTATCCCCCTAAAATTCTGAAGGAGATGGTGGATATTGCCCGCCGGCACAAGCTCTTTATGATTTGTGATGAAATTTACGCCAATATCATTTACAACGGTTCTGATACGGCCGCTTTAAACCAGGTCATTGGCGATGTCCCGGGCATAGCTTTGCGGGGGATCTCCAAGGAATATCCCTGGCCCGGTGCCCGCTGCGGCTGGATGGAAGTGTATAACCAGGATCTTTATCCCGCCTTCAAAACCTATATCGATACCCTTATCAATGCAAAAATGCTGGAGGTCAGTTCTACCAATCTGCCTCAGCTTTCGATCCCCCTGGTGATGGGCGATCCCCGTTATAAACAGCATTTGGAATCACGAAAAAGCCTTTTTGGGGATCGCGCTGAAGAAGCTCACCAGATATTATCTCAGGTCGACGGCATCCGTGTCACTAAGCCACAAGGTGCTTTTTATCTGACCGTACTCTTCGAAGAGGGAGTGCTCAATAATCGCCAGGTACTCCCTGTGGGACAAAAGGCCATCCGTGACCTGCTGGAAAATAATATTAAAGAGGTATCCCTCGACAAGCGGTTTGTCTATTATCTGCTGGCTGCTACCGGAATTTGTGTTGTACCTCTCACCGGTTTTGCCAGTGAACGAAATGGTTTTCGAATGACCCTCCTTGAAACAGATGATGCCAAAAGACGGCAAACCTGTCAAACTATTGCCGACAATGTAACAAGGTATCTCGCCTCCTGAGAGCCATCATTATGGAAGGATGCACGACGGCGTGCTCCCATACATCATGGTGCCCTGTTTTCCCTCTGCCCTCTCGCGACTCTCAAGTGATATAACTATATACCATAAATACCTCTATTAATAAGAATAATAATAGCTTAATAATATTAGTATTAGGTTTATTGTTATTTAACTTAATTTATTTATGTTTTAATTAAAATAAACATAAATATTTAATTTGACTGTTACCCAACCATAAAATATTTTATCATCGTTCATTAAAGAGTTATTTATTTAGGCTCTTTTTAAATTAAACTTAAAATTGATATACGGGTATACCCAAATGATTAAAAATGGCATCATCACTTTGGCTTTTCTTACAACAGGAGCAACAAGTGCATTCGCAATGGATCCTGCAACTATTCAGGATGCCGCCACCCAAACAAATCTAAACTATGTATGGACTATTTTTGCCGCCATTCTTGTCTTTTTTATGCAGGCTGGCTTTGCATTGCTTGAGACCGGTTTTACACGATCTAAAAATGCCGTCAACATCATCATGAAAAACTTCATGGATGTCGGGGCCGGGGGACTTGTTTTCTTCGCTCTCGGTTTTGGACTAATGTTTGGAACTACGGCCGGCGGTTGGATCGGCACCGACGGTTTCTTTCTAAGCGGTATCGAAGGCCAGGATACAACCTGGATCTGGGCATTCTTTATTTTTCAGGCGGTCTTTGCCGCCACGGCGGCTACAATTGTGTCGGGGGCAGTAGCGGAACGGACCAAGTTCACCGGTTATCTGATCTTTTCAATTCTCATTACTGCTGTTATCTACCCTGTATTCGGATCCTGGGCGTGGGGCGGCTTATTTAACGGGAGCGGATGGCTGGAAAACCTCGGCTTTATCGACTTTGCCGGCTCTACCGTGGTCCACTCTGTAGGCGGATGGGCGGCTCTTGCCGGTGCACTGGTTGTGGGTCCCCGGGTAGGAAAGTACGATGAGCAAGGAAAACCCAATCATATACCCGGACACAGCTTGCCTCTGGCAGCTCTCGGCGTGTTTATCCTCTGGTTCGGATGGTTCGGTTTTAATGCGGGATCAACCACCACCGGTAACACCGATATTGCATTAATTGCTATCAATACCTTTTTAGCAGCCGGCGCAGGCGCAACAATGGCCATGAGTGTGACATGGGCACAGTTTGGCAAGCCCGATGCCCCGATGACGATGAACGGCGTACTTGGCGGACTTGTAGCCATTACAGCAGGCTGTGCAACCCTGACGCCCGGACTCGCTATCGTAACCGGAGCTCTGGCCGGTATAGTAGTCGTCTATGCTACCGAGTTTTTAGATAAATTCGTTGACGACCCTGTCGGAGCCATTGCCGTTCACGGGGTCTGCGGTGCCTGGGGAACGTTCGCTGCCGGCCTTTTTGACAGTACCAGCGGGATTTTCGGAACAGGCGGTTTCGATCCTTCGATGCTCGGAGTCCAGGTTCTGGGTATTGTTGCCGCCTTCATCTGGACCTTTGGAGTCAGCTATGTACTGTTCAGCATCATTAAGAATACCGTGGGACTTCGTGTCAATGGTCAGCTCGAAGCAAAAGGACTTGACCTGCACGAACATGACAACCGGGCTTATCCGGAATTTGTCGGTACGGACGAATTCATCCCGGGAGAAATCTAACCCGTAATTCCTTCTTCCCTTTTTAGAAGAGAGGCGCTTTAAACCACAACGCAGATAGCCAAAAACAATAACAAACGTAACCATATTATCAGACTGGCGGGTGTAATACTGGGAAAATATAACCCCGCCGGTCTGAATAATGAGATGGGTACCTAGCTTAAACGCGGATTTATTAAACAAAACAAGGATTATGACAAACATTACGCCCACAAAATACCTCAAATACATGATAGCTTCCATGTTCATGATACTATGTATCCTGCAAATCCAGTCAAGTTCAGTCCAGGCCCAGGAAGTCAGTGTTCGTCCGGGGGTGGATTTCTACAGTGCTTACATATGGCGCGGGGTGGCCTATTCGGGCCCCTCGATACAGCCGTATATTGAGCTGAGTAGCGGTGGTTTTGCCATAGGAGCATGGGGATCACAGGGGATGGACGGTTCCAGCGCGAATAAATCGGTTGGTTTCCAAGAAATGGATCTGTATGTCAGCTATAGCTTTGACTTCGGACTAAGCCTGGGAGTTACCGACTATTATTACCCGGGCACTCCGTATTTCTCCTATAAAAGTGATCCTGACAACGGTGATTTTTCAAGCCATGCCATTGAGCTCAACGGCAGTTACACGATTGAAAATCTCTCCTTTGCAGCAAATTACATCGTTAATGAATCTCCCGGAGGTGCGGGTTCAGCCGGCGGCGATGTGTACTATCAGCTGGGGTACGCGGCGGGAGCCGCTGAGTTGTTTGTGGGGGGTGGCGACGGGTGGCACTCCACGGATGGAGATGTCAAAATAGTAAACGTGGGGATTGGTGCGAGTAAAGAAATTGAAATTACCGATACTTTTAGTCTGCCCCTCAGCGGAGCGGCTATATTAAACCCGGATACGGAACAGTTTTACATAGTTGTCGGCCTGAGTTTATAAGAGTCACAACAAATAACCCTCCCTTTCAATGGGGTAACCCGATTCCTATGCAGCCTCCACGCCCGAATTAAAAGTGACGGCGGGGTTTTCAACAAACCCTACCCGGCTTTTTCGGGCGTCAGCAGCACTTCAGAAAACATCTTGCTGTCATAAAATTCCCGGGCAAACTCCTGTATCTCACTCGCCTGTACCTCATCTATTTTTTGGACCAGTTCATCCAGCGTTACAAAGCGGTTGAAATAAATCTCGCTTTTTGCCAGACGGGTCATCCGGTTGCTCATGCTTTCCAGGGATAACAGCAGTTTACCCTTGAGCTGTGCCTTCGCCTCCGCGAGTTCTTTTTCCGGGATGGGATCCTGTTTCAGCTTGTCCAGCTCATGCTGTATAAGCTCCCGCACGTGATCGACATACGCCTCATCGGTGCCTACGTAAATGCCATACAAGCCGGTGTCTTTGTACGACTGATTAAAGGAGGTGATCGTATAGCAATAACCGTATTTCTCCCGTACATTTTGATGCAGGCGGGAACTCATCCCTCC
>NZ_JBEPWZ010000058.1:0-14296 GCF_041642155.1 Fodinibius sp. | reverse complement strand
CCAGACTATATGTACTCATGGCCGGCGGTTAAGGTATCCCAGGCACAATTTTAGTATATGTTATACGTTTTAATTCTGTTAATTTTCGTCTTGCCACAACCAAATCGCCTGGTGATTAATCCGGGTAAAAGGCATTTAAATAAATCAGATATGATGAAAGCGCTGATACCGACCCTTCTCGTTACAGTACTGGCCGTAAGCTGTGTTGAAGGTGACAAAAACCCTGGGCATTCCGACCCTCATATCTCGCTGGCCGGGGGACAAAAGTTAGAAACGGCAGGCATTGATACCATGAAAGAAGAAGATGAATATGAAGTGGTAAAAACAGAAGCGGAATGGAAGGAGATTCTCACCTCCGGAGAATATCGCATATTACGAAAGCGCGGCACCGAGCTTCCGTTTGTCAACCAGTATTATGACAATAAAGAAGAAGGGGTCTATTATTGCGGGGCCTGTGGACAACCGGTTTTCACCTCCGAAACCAAATATGAATCGGGTACCGGGTGGCCCAGTTTTTGGGAGCCGATTACACCGTCAGTTGTCGGTGAAAAAGAAGATAACAGCCTGTTTATGACCCGCACTGAAACCGTATGCGCCCGCTGCGGATCGCACCTGGGACACGTATTCGAAGATGGTCCCGATCCAACGGGGCTCAGGTATTGCCTGAACTCGCAAGCTCTCGACTTTGAGGCGATGGACCTTTCCTCGGTAGATGCAGAGCAGCTTCCTGTTAAAGAGAAGAATTAACAGCCGGCAGCATACCGAGGATCAGAAATTTTGCCCCCCCCGGATCATCTCAAGCCCAAGGTCCGGACGATCCCGGAGGGCAGATTCACGAAAGGCCATTTAAAATTTTCCCATCGTTCTATCGTTCATAATCTCAGTTGGCCGCGCACTGGCAATCCATTAAAAATAGCTGTATCATTTTGATTATATCTTACCTATGGCTATTATTGCCTGCTGAAATGAGGTATTAACTTTTTAATGAAAAACAGGTGCGAATGTTTTCGAATCACAGAGCAACAAATAGGACACTGGCCCTATTTGCCTTTCTTGCTTCTCTGATCCTTTATCTCTTAACCATGGCCCCTACGGCCAGTTTCTGGGATGCGGGAGAGTTTATAGCTGTTGCTCACGAACTCCAGGTAAATCACCCCCCCGGGGCGCCCTTTTACTCCCTGTTGGGACGCCTGTTTTCGATGTTTATGCCCGCAGGGTATGTAGCGGCAAGCATTAACTTCATCAGCGTCCTGAGTTCCGCCTTAACGGTGATGCTGCTCTACCTGGTGATCGTAAGGCTGGTACGGGAATGGAAAGGAGCCCCAGAACAGATGTTGGATATCGAAAAAATCGGCATGTACGGTGGTGCGCTTCTCGGGGCCTTTACCTTTGCCGTTACCGACACCTTCTGGTTTAATGCCGTGGAAGCCGAAGTCTACGCAGTGTCCATGTTCTTTACGGCCCTGGTGGTCTGGCTGGCCCTGGTCTGGGCCGAAAATCATGATGAACCCTATAACGAACGCTGGCTCATTCTCATCGCCTATCTCTTTGGGCTGGCCCTGGGCGTGCACCTGTTGAACCTGCTGGCTCTCTTTTTCGTAGCGCTGATTATCTATTTCAAGAAAAAAGAGTTCGGCCTGACTTCCTTTACATTGTCAGCCGCAATCGCGTCGGCCGCCTTTTTGGTGATCTACCCCTTCACCGTGCAGTCGCTGCCTTCCATTATGGAGGGCGTTACGCACGCCAGTTACGGGTTAATCGGACCTATTTTCTTTATGATTTTGGTGGCCCTGATCCTTGGGGTTGGTATTTATTATACCCACAAGCATAATCATCGCATGGCTAATATTGCGCTTCTGAGCTATGCCATGATTATCATTGGCTACTCTTCTTATGCGCTCATCTTCATACGTTCGGCGGCCGATCCCCCCATCGATGAAAACGATCCGGAAACAGTAGAAGCCTTTATCAGCTATCTCGAACGCGAACAATACGGCAATACACCGCTTCTGACGGGCAATACCTTTGACAATGAGCAAGGCACGATTAATCGCGAGCAGGAAGCCTTTTTCCCCCGCCGCTATTCCACCAACCCACAACACATGCGGGAGTACGCAAGATATTCGAGCGATCTGGATTTCTTTCTGAGCTACCAGCTGGATCACATGTATATCCGCTATTTCGCCTGGAATTTCATCGGACGCGATGCGGATATCCAGGATGCCGGCTGGCAAAGCGGGTTCACGGAAACGGAACATGAGGACAATCCCGCCCATAACAGTTATTTTTATATTCCCTTCCTCCTGGGACTTTTCGGGATGATTTTTCATTTTCAACTCGACTGGAAAAGAGCGCTTTCTGTGCTGGTCCTGTTTCTGATGACCGGTGTGGCTATTATTGTCTTCCTTAATCAAACCCCTATGGAACCGCGCGAGCGGGACTATGCTTATGTGGGATCATTTTTTGCGTTTTCCATATGGATTGGCATGGGGGGCATAGGCTTGATCGAATTAGTTAAAGAACATCTTAAATCCAGTAAACTGGCTGCGTATGGTATACTTGGCCTGCTCTTCTGTGCTTCTCCCCTGTTGATGGGCGTACAAAATTTTAACGATCATGATCGCAGTGAGCGCTATGTAGCCCCCGACTACGCCTATAACCTGCTGCAGTCGACGGCTCCCAACTCCATCCTGTTTACCAACGGCGATAACGACACCTTTCCGCTGTGGTACCTGCAGGAAGTGGAAGACGTTCGCACGGACGTGCGGATCGTGAATCTGAGCCTGCTGAACACCGACTGGTATATTAAGCAGCTGCGTGACCAGTGGTCGCATGAATCCCCCCCGCTCCCCATCTCATTTACCGATGAGGAGATTGAACAGATGACCAGTAATCTCTCCATGCATCAACCGGATACGATATCGATTCCTGTTGACAAAGAGCTGTTGAGACAGGCATTTTCCGATACTAAAAAATATAAAGAAACCATCGGGGTCACCCCGGACACCTCCCTGGAAATCTACACCCAAGGGATCGACTTCGGCATTCCGGTGGACTCGTTGGACGATGAGGTGTCCTGGTATTACGAGGGGCGTTCAGCGGGACAGGGCCCCCAGGGTAACACCCGGCACTACACCCAGGTGCAGGATGAAGTTATTTTAAACATCCTCCGAAATAACAAGTGGCTGCGTCCCGTGTACTTTGCCAATACGGTCTCATCACAAAGCCAGCTTAATTTACAGCCTTACTTCCGGTTTGAAGGCAAAGCGTTTCGTATAGTCCCCCAACGCCACGATGACGCCGGATACGGCTGGATTGATCCCTCCATCCATGCCAAACGGCTGGAAAACTTCAGATTCAGGGAATGGAATAATCCCGATGCCTATTTTGACGAAAATATCAGGCGTATGCTGGGTAATTATCGCTTTAGTATTACGGAACTTGCTTCCAAATACAGGGAAATCGGTAAGCCAGACAGTGCCCGCTACTGGCTGAACTGGGGAGAAGAACGTATCCCCTTTAATGTAACCGGCAATAATGTCAATTCGATCACCCTCTATGCCTACAGTTATGCCAGTGCAGGTGATGACAGCAGTGCCGTTGATCTGGCCCAGAAGGCGGAGGAGACACTTATGACAGATCTGAGGGAAAATATGAGCAAGTTTGATGAAATTCAGCAACAGCTGTCAGCCGCTGAAGCCGAGTTGGAAGCGGCCCGCGAAAATGCCGATATCGGGAAACGACAGGAGCTGGAAAGCCGGATGCAGCAAATATCTTCACAGCGGCAAAGAGTTACCCAGGATGTCTCTTTTGCCATCAGTCACCTCACCATCGTCCAGCGCATTTATTTTATGGCCGACCTGGATGACCGGGCAACGGAACTTGCAGAGGAAGTGGATTCCATAACCACCGCTCGTATTTCTCTTCCCTCTACCCGGGAAGAAAACAAGCAACAGTTCGATCAGTTCCAGCTCGATTAACCTGCATTTATCACACATGTATCGGCCAATACTTAAATTTCTTATTCTAATTTGCACGTTGTATATTTTAGGAAGTTATAATCGTCAGCGAATGAGATCCTGATTCAATGGTCCACGAGTTTACCAAGGAAAATATTGATGCTATAGCCGAAATACTTCAGACCGAGGCAAAACCGCTGGGTAATGATGTGTTCCGGCTGGAAGTTAAAAATGAGGAAGAGGGTCGCAGGCTGGCTCTTGAAATTCACCTGGGGATGGAGGTTAACGGCGAAAGGCTTAATATGGTTTCGGTCTATGCCCAGAATACCTTTCTACAGCTGCATAACTGTACCGCTTTCATTGCCAGCGACATGCTGAAACAGGTTACTTTTTTCGGTCGTCAGCAGGATCGCACCTCAGGTCTGATCATTGAGCAGGGGGCGGGATGCAGCTTATACGCCAATGTGGGGGAAACCATTTTGAACAGTGATTTTACCCAGCTGCCCGAAGATCTGATGATGTGCGCAATAGCCCTCTCCCTTACGGAATCCATCGATCCCGATACTTTTTCATTTGATGAAGACTGAGTAGATGGCTGAATCGAAGGCCAACATCGAGCTCTTCAACCAAACGGAGCAATCCCTGCCCTTGTCACCCTCCGATTGTGAAGCCATTGTTTCAACAATCATGCGCCACGAAGGCTGCTCTTTTGACTTTGTGGAGGTGGTGTATGTGGATGAAGATGAAATCGTTCGTATCAACAGGGAGCATCTCGAAAGAGCGTATGTCACAGATATTATTTCTTTTCGCTATGATGACGAAGAACCAGATGACAGGGAAGGTATTCAGGGAACGCTGTTTTGTTGCGCTCCCCGTATCAGCGAGCAGGCCAGGGAATTCGCTGAGCCGGAAAAAAAAGAATTTCAGCGTATTCTTATCCACGGACTTCTGCATCTGGTGGGATACGGTGACCAGTCAGAAGAGGAGAAACATACAATGACCTCCAGGGAAAATTTTTATCTTGAACATATCGTATGATTATTCGAAGATTATCAGCATATGCAAGCATGTGTTTATACCATCTGTAGCTTCAGGGTTTTTTGATTAACATATTGATTTAAATAGTGATAATAACAAGAATCATCTGTAAGGAGCTGCTGCCAAATAACTGTTAACTGATAACCATTTCCCACAAACGATATTCCCCACGTGTATAATCCTGGCCGCTGAAGAAGTCATAAAATGATACCTATTCCATGAGTGAACAGCCATTAGATGATAATCAAAAAGACACAAACCGGGCGCTGCGGGTAGCCAAGAAGAAAACCCGGGAAAAGGCGCGGGCATTATGGCAACTTCTTGTAGCATACAGCAAAATCGATCAGCTGTCGGCCGCTTCGAAACCGGTACTAAAGGCCCCTGCCCGGCAGCAGCGTCATAGTTCTACCGTTTTAACCCTGCTTTCCCTGTTTCCCTGGGTGCTGCTGCTCACGTTTATCATCTCTTTTTTTTGGGATTTCAACGGGCTTGCCGTAACGGCGTTTGGTTATACGCTTCAGTTCGAGGGCCTGCTACGGATTATCAGCGTAAGCGGATTGATCGGATTTTTTACCAACTGGCTTGCCATTACCATGCTTTTTAAACCGGCACAAAAACGCCCTATTCTTGGACATGGACTTATTCCCGCCCAAAAGGATCGCATTGCCTACCGGCTGGCGCAGGCCGTCTCCGAGGATCTTATTAATCCTGAAATTATTAAACAAAAAATAAGTGAGTCGGGCATTATCAGCCGCTATCGTGAGCGGTCTACTCGTTATATTAAAGGCATTATTGATGATCCGGCCTTCCGGGAAGATCTGAAAAGCTGGATGGTCAGCTATATCGATGAAATGATTGCCGATCCGGAAATCCGGGGCGCCATTGCCCAGCGCATCCTGCTTCAGATTGAAGAAGCTGTGCAGGACAAGTCTTTTGAAAAAGTAGCCCTCAAGACCTATTCGTTTATAAAGGGACAACAGATGCAGCACATTATAGAAGAAGCGCTGGTACAAATTCCCGTTTCGGTAGAAAGCGGGCTTGATAAACTGGACAGCCTGCTCGACCGGCTCCCGGAGACCATTGACGATCACAGTGAGTCTATAGAGGATATTGTTACTACCCTCCTTCACAAGTTGGTAAATCAGCTTAACGTGCATAAGTTGGTTGAAGAAAACCTGCGCAGCTACGATGAGCAGCATATATCGAATATCATCCGAAATGCCACGAATGAGCAACTGCGCTATATACAGTATCTGGGGGCGGTATTGGGACTCATTGGCGGTTTCATCATCTGGGAACCGCTGTTAAGTATTGCTGTGCTGGGTACTATCTTTCTGGTTATTTTGGCGCTTGATCAACTATTATTCCAGCAGAGTCAATGAAAGTAGATTCCCCTTATCTCGTAACACAATATCCGGAAGCAAGTCCTTAGATGAAATTGATCTCAATGCAGGAATAACATCCGTCCGATCTTGGGTTGTGGGCCGCACGGAGAACAGTTCGCGCGAACTGCCCGCCCGTACATACGCTTATCTGAGCGACCGGAGGGAGCGAGTTTTGCCTTTTTACAGGTTTGCGCTGATTAGGCTCAGGCGAAGAACCCTCAGGTGGTGAGTTTTGCGCACCTTTTGATCATTCAAAAGGTACTGTATGATTAAATATGTCAAAAGATGCAACAAATCATCGTTACAAGTAATTTATTCATCACAATCTTCTATGTTTTAAAGAGGGAATAGACTGTCGGACCTCTCTGATGCGGGCCGGGTCAATGGTTGCGCAAACAATTCCCGGTTCACTCCCGGCATCGGCGATGATCTCCCCCCAGGGATCCGCGATCATGGCATGTCCCCACGTCTTCCTGTTACTGCCATGCAGCCCTGTCTGGGCGGGTGCGAAGACATATGAAGTATTTTCTATGGCCCGGGCTCTGAGCAAAGGGCTCCAGTGATGCTTTCCCGTCGTATAGGTAAAAGCGGAGGGAATGGACAAAATTTCGGCCCCACGATCAACCAGTGCCCGATAATATTCCGGGAAACGCAGGTCATAACAGACCGAAAGTCCCCAACTTCCTATGGTTTCATCGGTATATACGGCCGGTTCGGTATTCCCGGCGTCTACGTATGTCGACTCATTGTACACTTCATTCCGTGCCAGCGACACATCAAAAAGGTGTATTTTGTCGTAACTGATTAATTCTTTTCCATTCGGGTCGTAGAGCGTGGAATGATTATAGACCTTGTCACCTGAAGCGGGTACAGGGTAGCTCCCTCCCATCAGATAAATCGAAAAATTTTGGGCCGTTTCCGACAAAAAAGCGGATGTTTCCTCTGCAATCGTTTCCGCATGCTCTATCCGCATGGAAAGTCCCCCTAAAAAAGCAAAATTTTCCGGCAGTCCCACCACCCTCGCTCCCTGGTCCACAGCCGCTTTAATATAGATATAGGCCTGATCCAGATTCTGTTCCAAACGGGTCTGGCTATTCATCTGAACAACAGCGGCTTTATATTTGGATTCAAACATAGCTTCCGGGATATTTTATTAGATGATAACCTGACTGCAGATGTTCCCACTACGCCCAAGGTCTCGCTGAGCAGAAAGTTATATAAGCTTGTCCTTCGAAGAGCTGGCCGCCAAGTTAATTGGCCGAAGCTTTATGCGAACGAAAATGATATCACGTAGGACAACCTTTAGCACGGCAAGGTCTGCAGGTAAAAGCTGCCGATTTTGTTTACCCTTGTCAAGGATTGATTTTATTATGGGATATTGACTACCAATTATGCGGATATAGCTTTTCGGGCCGGTATTTGGTGTCCATATTGTTATCCTGCCGGACCTCCCGGTCGTCTGAAGACGGCCCTGTGCCAAGTATTTCTAAACCAAAACCTTGGGCTTAAATTAATTCTCAAACCTCACGTTCTTTTACAAGCCCCATAACTTTTTTCTGCTGTTGCAGTTTTTGCTGTTTACGGAAAGCCTCGCTCCTCTCGGCATATCGTCCATAAAAAACGCCGTAATAGGTTTTGCCATTTTCTTTTACGATTTCAACCCGTGACTCTTCGATTGTACAGGCAAAAGAAAGGGCTTTTTTGCCCCTCTCAAAAGCACCAAGCTGAATGGTATAAATCCGGTCGGTCTCTTTTACCGAAGAACTATCTTGTTCATCTTTGCTTGCGAGATAGAGATTAACCCGGGCAACTCCGGTACCGGTCATGCCCAGTATATCAGCAGCTTCTCTGGAGAGATCAATAATCCTTTCCGCCGAAAAAGGTCCCCGGTCATTGATACGCACCAGCGCAGAACGCCCGTTATCTCTGTTTTCTACCCACAAAAGTGTATTAAAAGGCAGGTTGGGGTGGGCAGCGGTTAAATCATGCATATCATAGCGCTCGCCGCTTGCGGTAGATCTGCCGTGAAAATTCGCTCCATACCAGCTGGCTTTTCCCGCTCCCAGCAGTGAGGATACCTCGGCAATCCTGTTATAGGACAGAATAAACGGCTTGGCTTCATCTGACAACCTATGTCCCAACTCGGGTAACCCGGGTGAGGATCCCCGGTCCCCCCCGGGGTTAAATGACTTTACCCGGACGGGAATTTCTGAATATTTAGTTGAAAAGTATTTAACAGTACTGCAAGAGCTCAATATCCATACTATTGGACATAACAGTAAAACGGTTATCCGCATTCTATGACTCATCAATTCATATTATCTTCCCGCAACAAGCAGCGAGCAATATATGCCCCTGTTGATAAAAATATCTAATGCATTTACTCTTTCAACAGCCTCATATCAAGCCGCTTGCCGCTTTCATCAATCTGCGGGCGACGCAGCGGAATATTCATCGCCCCGCTCTGCTCCATCTTGTCAAAGAGACGCTCCCGCCACCGGGCTATTTGATCCTGGTAAGCGGGCACATCGATCAGGTTGTGCTGCTCGTGCGGGTCGGTCTTAAGATCATAAAAACCGTCTTTATCCCACCTGCCGTAGTAAAAGATGTACTTATATCGATCCCCGCGCAGGGCAAACATGGTGGGGGTTGCGGGGAAGTTCCACTCCCAGAAATACTCATAGAGAAATTCCTCCCGCCAGGGAATGCTTTTCCCCTCCAGCAGCGGCAAAAAAGAAGAGCCGTCGGCATCCATCTCTTCAGGCACCGGCATGCCGGCGGCGTCAAGGATCGTCGGACCCACATCAAGATTGAGCACCATCTCTTCCACGACCGTGCCCTCATCGATGGTCCCCGGCGCATACGCCAGCATGGGTACGCGGATGGAAGGCTCAAAAGCATCGCGTTTGTCATAAAAGCCGTGTTCTCCCAGGTAAAAGCCGTTGTCCCCCATATAAATCACAAGGGTCTTTTCAGCCAGATCGTTTTCATCGAGATACTCCAGGACCTCTCCTATACTTTCATCCAGCGACAGTGTGGTCTCGGCATACCGGTGATAAAGGGAATCAAAATCGGGGACCGGGTCATTGTCAAAGTTGTTGCCGGGCCACATGTGTTCAATGCCGTGGATGGAATACCTGCGATCATACATCCATTGGGGTTGGCCCTCAATATTTTCTTCGGTCCGGGCCATCCCCTCCGGATAGTCGATAGGCTCGCCGGCATATTGTCCCTCATGCCGCGGTGCCGGCTTAAATTCGTAGTGGACATTTTTGTGAGACAGATACAGGAAAAACGGATGCTCCCTATCCCGCTCGTTCTCAAGCCAGTCAATGGCATGGTCGGTAAGAATATCGGCAATATAGCCCTCATGCGGACTCCGCTCCCCGTTAATATTCAATACCGGGTCAAAATAATTACCCTGTCCCCGGAAGCTCACCCAATGGTCGAAGCCCGGCCGTGGATCATCGCGCTGATGTCCCATATGCCATTTTCCTACAAAAGCCGTTTGCATTCCTTTATCCTGTAAAAATTCCGGGAAGAAACGGGTGCCTTCCGGCACCAGCCGCTGGTTGTCCACCACCCCGTGACGGTGCGCATACTGACCGGTTAGGATCGAGGCACGGCTTGGCGAACAGATGGAGGTGGTCACAAAAGCATTCTTTACGTGTGCCCCCTTCCTGGCCATGCGGTCCATCGCCGGCGTCTCCAGAAACTCCGGGGCCTCCTCCATAAAACTCATAAAGTCATACCGGTGATCGTCGCTGAGGATAAAAATTACATTTTCAATGCCGGGATCCTCAGATTGTCCGTGCAGCGGGGGAACCGCACCCAGCAGAACGCATATGACCATCGTCGCGGCCCATGCGTTCAAAGTCCCAACAGAGGTATAGAAGATATTCAATGGTGTGGGAAGCATAGCAAAAAGGTTCGATATTTTGTAATGTTTAATCATAGGGGAATCTGATGTTCCAGTTTTTTGATCGAGACAACGACTATAATTTACCTGGCAAAGTCTGATTGCTGCCCGATGGCCCTTTCCCCGAGCAGCGGATGAAATACCGGGAATTTCCCCCTGCGAGCAAGATCACTTCCAGAAATAATTATCTGATCAATTAATATAAGAAAACCAAAAGTACGCTCTCCAACCCGGATTCCAAGGTCCTGCTCTGTAGCCATAGTAATACCGGGCAGTTTTAACGTGACCGCATATCGTATGCTTGATTACCTAACGACCATCATCCGGCAGCGTAAAGGCAATAAAGGCATCGCTGGAATTCGTCCCCACCCGGCTGCCCCCGGTGGCGGGAATAACCACATATTGCCTGCCGTCAATCTCATAGGTAGCGGGAAAAGCATCACCCGCAGCGGGCAAGTCATACTCCCACAGGATCTCCCCTGTATCTTTGTCGAAGGCCCGGAACTTTTCATCATGCGTAGCCCCTATAAACACGAGTCCCCCCGCCGTCACCACTGACCCGCCGAGGTTCTGCATCCCCGTAACCGGGAGCCCCCGCTGGCTCAGCTCTTCGTATTCACCCAGCGGTACTTTCCATACCCGTTCGCCGCTGCTCAGGTCAATGGCATTGAGCGTACCCCAGGGCGGCTTAGTTGCGAAATACCCTTCCTGGTCCGTGAACTGATTATAGGCCATGTCAATGGCATAGCTGTAGGACGTCTTTGCATCAGAGACTTCTTCAGGGACGGAAATGGATCCATCCGCATCCACATCCGAAAGATAGGCGACGATCGATTCTTTTTCCTCTTCGGTCAGCTGGGGAAATGAAGGCATGAACCCCTGACCTCTTTCAATTGTCTGTATAATTTCGGATTCCGAGAGACGCTCGTCAACATTCGTCATCGACGGGTACTCCGTAGGCTGCTGTCCCCCGGGCGTGCCGTGACAGGTTGCACAATTTACCCGATATATATTTCTTCCCCGGATTACGGGATTATCTGTATCCATGGAAGGCACTTCAATTTTACTGAGCGAGAAGCTGGTCCCAAAATCGTTGACATTCACATAGAGCATATTACTTTCCGGGTCGAATGAGGCTCCTCCCCACTCAGCTCCCCCCCTGCTTCCCGGATACACAAGCGTTTCCTGTTCTCCCAACGGTGTAAACGGTCCCTCGTAACGCATCTCCCTGAATCGCTTCAGCGCATATTCCCGGGCTTCCGGGGAGATATCCGTCAGGTCCTCCTCGGTGATATGATGCCGGGTTAAAGGTTCCGGCATGACCGGCACGGGCTGCGTGGGCCAGGCTTCCTCTCCTTCGATCGTGGAAGCCGGGACCGGGCGTTCTTCCACCGGGAAGAGCGGTTCCCCGGTTTCACGATCCAGAATAAAAAGCAACCCGTTTTTTGTAACCTGAGCCACGGCATCCACGTCCTGCCCCTCTTTTTTTATCGTCACCAGGCTGGGCGCCGCGGGCAGGTCGTAATCCCACAAATCGTGATGGATTATCTGGTAGTGCCAGATGCGCTCGCCCGTGTTGGCATCCAGTGCCAGCAACGTATTGCCAAACAGGTGCTTCCCCTCACCGCGCGTGTCCGGCGTATAGAAATCCGGGGCGGCTGAACCCGTAGGCACATATACGACTTCACGTTCTTCGTCCAGGCTCATGCCCGCCCAGTTATTCGCTCCCCCCGCCAGCTGCCAGGCATCCGCTCCCCATGTATTGTGACCAACATCCCCCGCCTGCGGAATCGTGCGAAACGTCCACTCGATAGCCCCGCTTTTCACATTGTACGCTCGGATGTGTCCCGGTGCCGCCCCTTGACCTTCCCCGGTGCTGGACCCCAGGATAAGCAAATCGTTGTGGACAACCCCCGGAGAAGTGGCCCGAACGGAAAGCAGGCCCGGGTCCCGCCCCAGTCCCGCTCTCAGGTCCACCGTTCCCTCGTCTCCAAAGTCTGCCATCAACGAACCGGTCTCCGCGTCGAGGGCGTATAACTTGTCATCTGCCGTCAAGAATATCCTCCGGTCATCGCCCTCTTCATCTTCCCAGTATGCGACGCCCCGGTTTACCGCCACCGGTTCTTCACCTTCCTCAGCGAATGGATCAAACACCCAGATCTCTTTTCCGGTGGCCGCATCCAATGCCGCAACCTTGATACCGGGTGTAGTGACATACATCACGCCATCCACAATGATCGGGCTGGTCTGACTGCCGGGCTTGCGCGCATCCCCGGAGTGATAGGTCCAGGCTACTTCAAGCCGGTCAACATTCCCTTTGTTAATCTGGTCCAGCTCCGAGTAGCCAGTGCTTCCCTTGTCCCCTTTGAATACCTCCCAGGTCCGGTAGTTTTTGCCTGCCTCCTGTTGTTGTCCCTGACATGCCGTTAAGGTAAACAGAAGAAAAATAGTCCCAATACAACTATAAATACAGAATTTATCGGAGCCAGTGCAGTAGATCTTATTCACGGATTCTTTGAATTATGTTGTGGTATATGCAAAAGCAATGAACACGCTATACGTATGCTATTCATTCGTTTATGAGGGTTATGCAAACCGTTCTTTTGGGCAATCACTTATATTTTTGGGAATTTAAAATCCTCACATGCCTTAACGTTGGGGTTTTGAATTCTCCCAGACTTTGATGTTGATCTGAATTCCTGGTTTATAGGCTTTCTTTGTGTTCGCTCTGCCCCTGGACTAAAAATCTGTCTCTGGACTAAAAAATAGCATCCTATTATACAGAAAGATACAACACTCTCAAAAACGAAATTAAGTTTTTGTTTTTCTGTATATTAGAGCGTTATAGAAACAGATATTTTGTTCAAAATCAGAAAGCGGTTCGAACCTCAGCATATAGCCCTATGGTGAGGATATCTACCGATCATTAACGCCGACATTGGACAAAAGACCGCTTTTGCGAGCCCTCTATTGCTCATCCCACACAGGGACGCTGAGACCATTCAAATCCCATACGATTTTTCCGTCACGTATCGTTAGTTCGGCCTGTAGTTTCTGAGTACCTTCTATTTTCTGATCCCGTGCGTCAACAAAACCAAATGTTCCTTCCAGTAGCTTGAATACGGCAATATCAGCCACCGCGCCCTCACTTAAATGTCCCAACTCTTTGCGATGGATTACCTGTGCCGGCCTCCAGGTGGAGGCCCTGATCACCTCTTGCAACGACATACCTATATTAAGATACTTTGACAGGACATTGGCCATATTTTTCATACCATCGTTCATGCTTCCCGTGTGCAAATCCGTACTGAAGGTCGTTGGTTTCAATCCCTGTTCAAATGCGGGTATGGCCGTAGAAAAGGAAAAGCTGCCTCCGCCGTGCCCGACATCAAAGATGAGGCCCCGCTCCCGGGCTTCCAGCATGCCCTCGCGGAGTTGGCCATTGTCGTGGATCACCGCCTGCTCATCTCCACTGGCTCCCCCGAAAGCATGGGTGTAAATATCTCCCGGCCGAAGCACCTCTAAAAACAGCGTATCCAGCGGTACCGCCCCTCCTATATCCACCATAACCGGTATCCCAGCCTGTTCTCCGGCTTCCACAGCCCGTTGATAAGCTTCCCAGCCCGGACCGCTGTAATGAGCTATCTTAACGCCGACAATTTCCGGGTTCCTGCGGGCAGCCAATGCCGTCATCCTTGAATTCATGTCATCCAGATTCTGCTCCGGCAGTCCACTCATCCCGTCACCTACAATGTTGAGAAAGGCAAGTACCCGGGTATCCGCTCGCTCTATTACCTGATTTTTGAAATGAGTAAAATTACGCCATCCCGCTCCTCCTGCATCTACGACGGTCGTTACCCCGGCCCGGAAGGTAAAGCCGTCAGGCGGAAGGGCGTTAAAGCCATTACTGTATGACCGGTTGGGTTCGGTGCCGTAGTAATTATGAGTGTGGAGATCAATCAGTCCCGGCGTGACATACAATCCACTGGCGTCAA
>NZ_JBEPWZ010000057.1:0-14338 GCF_041642155.1 Fodinibius sp. | reverse complement strand
AAAAAATTAAACATGGGGAGAATAAATGGAGAGGCTAATACATCATAAGAATTCTGAAGCCGGTTCTCATTCGGCGACGAATACCGTAACAGAGTGGCTCAATCAGGGGTTTGATCATTACAAGACATCCACTGCACTGCATTTTAAGGAGGAGAGCCTTAGTTATGATGAGTTAAATCACCAATCTGACAGAATAGCTAACTATCTTGCTCAACAGGGCATTGAGAAAGGAGATCGAGTTGGCATATGCCTTGAACGATCCACGGAGATGATTGCAAGTATCCTGGGGATACTTAAATCGGGTGCCGCTTATGTGCCGTTGGATCCGGGTTATCCGGTTGACCGGCTGGAAATCATGAGAGAGGACGCCCGTCTAAGCCTGTTATTGGCTCATGAAAAATATGCCGACCGGTTTGAAACGAATACCGGCCAGGTGGTTTTCTGGGAGGAGATAGAGAAAGAACTAAGCCGCTTTTCTGCTTCTCCGCCTGCGATTGATATAGATGGTGAGGATATAGCCTACGTGATCTTTACCTCGGGCTCAACCGGCCGGCCCAAGGGTATTGCAATGCCTCACCGGGCATTGGCCAACCTGATAGAATGGCAGCTGGAACAGGGTTATTTTAAAAGAGAGGCCCGGGTTATTCAATACTCAAGTATTAGTTTCGACGTGTCATTTCAGGAAATTGCCACAACGCTGGCCTCGGGGGGGACGCTTTTCTTAATAGAAGACGAGAAGCGGCGCGATCCGCGCACGTTATTAAAGGCCCTGAACTATTTTGAAATCGAGCGCCTTTTCATCCCGTTTGTGGCATTGCGAAGCCTGGTGGAGGCGGCCATATATACCGACAGGCTGCCCGGTTCTCTAACAGAAGTCATTACCGCGGGTGAGCAGCTGAGGGTGGATGATGATTTGAGAAAATTCTTTTCGAACCTTCCCGAATCAGTGCTTGAGAATCAGTATGGTCCCTCTGAAACTCATGTTATTTCGGCCTATTTGCTGAATGAAGATCCTTCGACCTGGTCGGACCTTCCCCCTATAGGCACGGCCATAAAGAACAACAGCATCTATATCTTGAATGAGCACATGGAAATTGTTGAGGAGGGAGAGACGGGTGAATTATATCTTGCCGGGGAAAATCTTGCTCACGGTTATCTCGGAAGGGAGGAGCTGACGAAAAAATCCTTTGTCAGGAGTCCCTCGAATATACGGGATCATGAAATATTGTATAAAACCGGGGACCTGGGGAAATATAATAAGGAAGGGGAGATCGAATTTTTAGGCCGGGCGGACCATCAGATCAAGATCCGCGGGTACCGGGTTGAACCGGGTGAAATTAATACCGTAGGTGCAACACACCCGGGGATTGCACACTGTATTACCCACAGCGTTAATCATGGGAATAATACCCAACTGGTGACATACTATGTTTGCAAAAGGGACGGGGAAGTCAGTGAAGGAGAATTTAAAGCCTATTTGAGTGAGGCGCTGCCGGGATATATGGTTCCCGCTTTCGTTTTGGAGTTGGACGCTATCCCCTATACCCCGAGCGGGAAAGTTAATTTTAAAGCACTGCCCAGGCCAGCAAGCCAGACGGCAGGGTCAGGGTCCGAGGAAAAGGGTGAATCTGATTATCGGACAGAAACCGAGGCCCGGCTCGCTGAGATATGGAGTAAATTACTGGGATTTGAAAACATCTCCCGCACTGCAAATTTCTTTGATCTCGGAGGGGATTCCCTTAACGCCTTTACTCTTTTTATAAAAATTGAGGAGCAGTTTGATATGTATCTGCCGCTTTCGGTTTTAACACAAGCACCGACGATAGCAGAACTGTCCAGAATTATTGACGGGGATAATAAAGATTCAGCCATTAACAGGTTCAGATCGCTCCAGCTGATTCAGCGTGGAACCCTGGAAAAACCTCCGCTTTTTATGGTCCACGGAGGGGCCGGGAATGTCATAATGTTTAAGGATCTGGCCAAAGGTCTTCCCCCGGACCAACCGGTTTATGCCTTTCAGTGGTCGGGCTGGGATGGGTATAAGGGAGAGGAGGATATCGTTGAAATGGCAAAATTCTATAAGAAAGAGCTCCGGGAAGCCTGGCCACAAGGACCCTACCGGCTGGGGGGACACTGTATCGGGGGCATTATTGCCATCGAAATCGCTAATTTGCTTAAAGCCGAAGGAGCTGAAGTCCTGGACCCGATCTTAGTATCCGACGCGCCCAATTTGTACTCCGATTACTATCATACCAGGGAGCCTGAGGCTTCAGAAGGAGACAGGGAAGTTTTTCAGCGGGTCTGTGACAGCCTGAATGCGAAGATACTGGAGAGTGAAAGGGCCTCTCAAGAGGAGCATAAACCCCAGAAGAAAAGCGGTCAACAGGAGAACTATTCTGTCAGGCGATATCCCATATTAGCTAAATATTTGCCTTTTTATCATAAAATAGGAGGGCTATGGCTCAGGGCCGAAGATAAAATGCAAAGGTGGAGGATCGCTATCCTGAAACGGCTATCGATAAAAATTCCTTTGAAGGACCGGCATCGCTATAGCACCGCATCACAGCTTGTTGCGATTAAGAAGCATGAAAAAACCGTTTATGAGGGAGATATTCTCTATTTAAAATCAGAAGTAATGCATGGTCGCAAAATGGGACTCCGGGGATGGTGGAACGATATATTTTTTGGTTTCAGGGAGCTGTGCACAGGCCGGTTTGATGGCTATGTAATAGGCGGAGCGCATAACGACGTGCTGGAAAAGAACCGCTCCCACCAAATTATCAGGGAGAAAATGTTTGCTGAAGATGAGTAGTTCCGGGAAGGTCGCTGGTCTCATACCGGCCGCAGGATATGCCAGGCGAATTTCCCCTCTGCCATGCAGCAAGGAGATATACCCGATAGCACAACCGGATGAAAGTCGCAGGGTGGCGGCGTCCTATTTGATGGAAAACCTGAGAAAAGCATCGGTTGAGAGGACCTATATGATTCTCAGGGAGGGGAAATGGGATATTCCGGCCTATTTCAGCGGCGATGCGAATGCCGGGTTGGATTTAGCCTATGTGGTAACGGAGGCCACCGAAGGGGTCCCACAGACTATTGATAAGGCTTACCCCTTTATAAAACAGGACAAGGTGCTGTTTGGTTTTCCCGATATTCTCATTCAGCCCTCAAGTGCCTGTGTTTCACTGCTTGAAAGGCAGGGGGACACGGGGGCCGACCTGGTTTTGGGGGTATTCCTTGCCAGGGATCCCGGGAAAATGGATATGATTGATTTTAACGCCCAGGGGGAGATTGAAGATATTGTTATCAAACCGGAAACGACCAGCTTAAGGTATACCTGGATTATTGCAGCGTGGACGCCGGCTTTTACCGTTTTTTTGCATGACTATATTATCCAGAACAATAGTGACGGATCTTCAGATAATAAAACGAGCGAAAATAAAGGGGAATTGTACATGGGAGATGTCTTCAGGGATGCCATCCAATGGGGAATGAAGACCGCCTGTGTGACATTTGAAGAGGGAGCATATCTAGATATAGGAACCCCTTCGGAGCTACAAAAAGCAGGTAATGTCGACTGGATACGAAGGTTTAATGAGATCGTGTAACCTTACTCACCGGGGGAGTAAGAATTACTCAATTTACATTTCGGGTGGATTTGAAGAAAGCAGAAAATCAGGCGTGTTTTCACAAAGAAAAGGCCTGAATGGGTCCTGTGTAGCTATTCATCCGGGTCAATTATTCTTGGCACGTTATTTGAAATAAGTTATAACGACGCGGGTATAACAGCCGTTGTCGCATGCTTACATTATTCACAAGAAGGCCTGAAAAAGCAAATAGGATCAGGGTCAACTGCTCGTATAATATGCAAATAGGTCTTGTCCATTGAATTGAGAAGTAGCCTTCATACATAATGGCAAATAAAGTTATTATTTGAGCCGGAATTAAAAACAGTATCATAACATCCATATGAAAATATTAGTAACGGGAGCAGCAGGTTTTATCGGTTTTCATCTTGCACGGCGTCTGATCAAGCAGAATTACCAGGTTGTGGGACTGGACAACATTAACGACTATTACTCAACCGATCTAAAATATGATCGCCTGGCTGAATTAGGAATTCTAAAGGATGAAATTGCTGAAGATAACATTACAGAGAGTCATACAAGTGATCAGTTCACCTTCATTAAGGCGGACCTGGAGCACAAATCGGTTGTTGATGATTTATTTAGCGAAGAGCAATTCGATGTCGTGATAAACCTGGCGGCTCAGGCGGGTGTTCGCTACAGCTTAAAAGATCCATACCGGTATATAGAGAGCAATATTACCGGTTTTCTAAACCTGTTGGAGGGGGCAAGGCATCATTCACTTAAGCATCTGATCTATGCCTCTTCAAGTTCCGTATACGGGGCCAACACCAATATGCCATTTTCGACCCGGGACAATGTTGACCACCCAATGAGCCTGTATGCCGCCAGCAAGAAGTCCAACGAGTTAATGGCGCATACGTATTCAAATCTTTTTGAGATCCCGACAACGGGCTTGCGTTTCTTTACGGTCTACGGCCCCTGGGGCCGTCCGGATATGGCACTGTTTTTATTCGCGGAAGCGATGCTCAAGAATGAGCCCATCGATGTATTTAATCATGGGAAAATGGAACGTGATTTTACCTATGTGGATGATATTGTAGAGGGCATCACACGGTTGATTCCCAGGCCGCCTTCTCCCAATTCCGATTGGTCGGGCGATGATCCGGACCCGGCAAGCAGCTTTGCTCCCTATCGCGTGTTTAATATCGGCAACAGCAATCCGGTCAAGCTCATGGATTTTATCGGTGAAATTGAAAAGCAGTTGGGAATCCGGGCACAGAAAAAGATGCTGCCCATGCAGCCGGGGGATGTCCCCAAAACATGGGCCGACGTCGAGGATTTTTATAATTATACGGATTTCAGACCGCAGGTGGGGATTGAAGAGGGGATACGGAATTTTATTGAATGGTATAAAAGCTATTACGTCACGAGTAAGGAGCAGGATCCCGTATTGCATTCCTGATTTGATCTCTCCTGCATTATATCCTTTAAGTCTTCTGCTTCCGTCAGTGTAGTTACATAACTACGTACCCTTAATCACCTGTATTACACTTCTTGTGTTTGATTATGGTTAGTTTGGATGCCCCAAACCTGCATAAGAAGGCTTTCTTTTTCTGCGTCCGCTACAACCAGCCTCTCGTTAACCCAAATAATGGTTCCAGGCATAGATAATAATAGCAAGACCGATAAAATTAAGGATGCTGATTGGCAGCATTCGCTTCCAACCCAGCTTCATAACCTGGTTGTATTTAAACCGTGGGATGGTCCATCGAACCCAGATATAGGTGAATGCCCAAAACACGGTTTTTAACGTAAATACGGATACGTCCAGAATTGCTTTGGCCGTAGATCCCATTTCAGGGAGCCAGTAGCCGGCAAAGGGCAGGTGATAACCTCCAAAGAAGAAGGTGGTAATAAGCATGCTGCCAATAACCACGTGCATGTATTCAGCCAGGAAAAACATGCCGAACTTCATCGAGCTGTATTCGGTGTGAAACCCTCCTACCAGCTCCTGTTCCGCTTCCACGAGGTCGAAGGGGGTTCGGTTGGCTTCCGCAAAAGAAGCCACGATAAAGATGACCGCCCCGATCGGATTCCGGATGATGTTCCACCAGTATTCCTGGGAATTGACGACGTCAATCACGCTCAGTGATCCGACAAATAAGATACAGGAGGCCACAGCCATTCCCAGGGGCAGTTCGTAGCTGATCATTTGAGCTGCCGCCCGGAGTCCGCCGAGCAGCGAGTATTTACTGTTGGAAGCCCAGCCCCCCAGGGTGACGCCGTAGACTCCCAACGAGTTAACAGCCAGCAGGTAAAGCACGCCCGCATTAATATCGGTGACATACAGTCCGTCCCCAAAAGGGATGACGGCAACAGTCATCAGGGCCGTGACTACGGGAATGACCGGGGCAATGGTGTGGATGGTTTTGAATCCCCGTTCGGGGGTTACATCCTCCTTTAGCAGCAGCTTGAGGACATCTGCAAACGGCTGGAAAAGTCCGTACGGACCCACGCGGTTGGGTCCCAGTCGGTTTTGGATAAATGCTGAAACACGACGTTCAGCATAAACGGCTATGGCTGCCGAATTCAGCAGCATAAATAGCGCGATTCCCAAGACAATATAAGAGGTAGTAGTTACGGGCTCCATGTAATAATGTTAATCCTGTTTACGCTTTTGATATTTCTTGTTGTTCGATGGGGAGCTGAACGCCCAGTTCTTCATCCATTCGCTCGTAGCTGACTTCTTTCAAAGAATCAATCCGGTTGCTAATCTCATCAAAGATGTCACGAGAGTGGTCAAATTGAAACTCCAGGCCTATGCGCTCTGCCAGGTGATTCAGGAATTCCCAAACCGGCAGGCAGTCAATTTTATGCTCCTCGTTCACCCAGTTGTCAAAATTGGTGCCATAGCGGTCCAGGCGTCCCTCCGACATCTCCAAATTGAGCCGTCGGTTGGTGTATTTTGTCTCTTTCGCGGGGAATGATCGCTGGATGCGTCCGTCTATATTCACATAACTTGCCGCATGCTCGGCCACACAGGTGATGGGAATAACCAGGTCGGATGCTTCGGCGGTATCGGTCTGATTGGTCGCCAGTGAAATAGTATACCTGTCCGCCAGGTCACCGGCCGAAAGTACGCCTCTTCCCACCAGATCGTCGGAGAGCAAAATGACGACTTCTGCGCCTGCAACCGCAGATTTAATACCTGCGTCGTCGGTCTCCTCCAAATTAATGAGCCGGCAACCGTTCGTATTCGGCGCCTGATCGTCGGTGATCAGGAAATCGTCGCCGTAGCCGGGAATGATGTGAGGCGTAAATCGGGCGTTGGAAGCGCCCAGCAGGTTAAAGAATTTATTGAAAGCATAATTTTCTTCCACCGAAGCATGGGGCGTGCCGACAACAGTCAATTGGCCGGGGTCATGAGCCTCCAGAACCTCGGCAAAGGTTTCAATGGCATTATTCCAGGAAGTATTCGACTGATGGTTTCCATCTAATGTGATAGAGGGACGGGAAATACGGTTTTTGTTAAACTGTTCAAATGCCTCGCGTCCTTCGTCCGGCATCCAGTAGTCGTTTACTTCGGGATTGTGCCGTGGCGTAATACGAAGCACTTCGTTGTCCCGGGTCCAAAGGTCGATATTGCATCCCTTTCCATTGGTGATATCGATGCTGGGCGTCTGATTCATTTCCCAGACGCGGGCTTTAAATCTGAAGTCGGTGGAGGTCAGAGCCCCGACGGGACAGATATCCACGGTGTTCAGCGAGTAGGGGTCATCGAATGTTTCACTGGGTGCGGTCATGGGATAGTTTTTGTCTCCCCGCGATACAATAGTCAGCTGGTTTGTTTCACTGATTTCTTCGGCAAAGCGAACGCAGCGGGTACAGTTGATGCACCGCTCGGCATCGAGGGTCACGCGCGGACCCAGCTGCACGCGCTTGGGTTTATGCACTTTCTTGACTTCGAAACGGCTGCCTTCGGGACCGTATTTGTAGGTTTGAATCTGGAGGGGACACTCACCGGCCTGGTCGCAAATGGGACAATCGAGCGGATGGTTGATCAGGAGAAACTCCAGGGTATCCTTCTGCGCGCGTTCGGCCTCCTCTGAGGTTTCCTGCGTTTGAATGACCATGCCGTCGGATAGCTTGAGGGCGCAGGAGGTCTGCATCTTCGGAAACCATCGTATCTTTCGTTCTCCATCCTCATCCAGCTCGTATTCACCTGTTTCCTTGTCTTTAATATACTGCCCCGCCTTTACCATGCACTGCCGGCAGTTGGCGGGGATAGACATGGAGGGATGATAGCAGAAAAAAGGCACCTCTTTCCCCAGGTCAAGGATAAACTGGAGAGCCATGTAGTCTCCTTCAAATTCGTAGCGTTCGTTATCTATAAATACTTCAGGCATCTTTTGATTATGTTGGATTTATGATTGCTGAATTATGATATAACAGCTTACTAATCCTTCATTTGTATTGTTTTTCTTGAAGCAATAAAAATTGAGGCTAATTCGTGTGCTTCAATTTTCAATGGTTGAACTGAATATTTGGGTTTAAGTTTTTCATCGATTATAAATTCAAGCCAAAATTCTGCTTCATCAGCTTCTTCAATCACAATGCTTAATTTTGAGATGAAAGCTGCCTTGCTAAGACCAAGACAGGCTGCCCGGTAATTGGCGGCAACCGAAGTACTACATCGAATTAGTTGTCCTTTAATATGATTACCTAAATATGTTTTAGGTAAACTTACCGCCAGTTTAACACATCTATGGGCAAATTTTTTGGTACGCTTTATTAAATCATCTTTATTCATTCACAACAAATAGTTCAAAATATTATAATCGCAGATCATCTATCATAAATTTAAAATCCAGTCATGCAACAGCGTGAACTGATTTTTTGCATCGGGCTTCAAATTCATCTCTAAAGCGGTTGATCGTATGACGCACCGGCCAGGCCGCTGCGTCCGCAAGGGCACAGATAGTACGTCCCTCCATCTGCGTAGTCATATCCAGAAGCAGGTCGAGATCCTTGATTTCTCCTTCCCCGTTCTTGATTTTCAGCAACACCTTTTCAAGCCAGCCCGTGCCTTCGCGGCAGGGGGTGCATTGGCCGCATGATTCGTGATGGAAAAAGTGCGTAATCCGCCACAGCAGATCTACCATATCGGTGTCTTCGTCCAGAACCACCATTCCGGCCGTTCCCATCATGGAACCGGCATCGCGCAGGGAGTTCGAATCCATACTCACGCCTTCAAGCTGATCGGCCCGCAAGACGGGGGTGGAGGTCCCGCCCGGTATCAATGCTTTTAATTCCTTGCCGCCGCGTATGCCGCCGGCCACGTCGTAGATAAGATCCTCTACCGGCATGCCGGCCGGGTATTCATAAACGCCGGGCTTGTTCACATGCCCGGAAATACCATAAAGCACGGGGCCGTTATGATCTTCTGCGCCGATGGACTGGTACCAGTCGGCGCCGTTGGTAATGACCAGCGGGACGTTGGCCAGGGTTTCGATATTATTGATGGTCGTTGGATTTCCCCAAAGCCCTTTCTGGGCGGGGAAGGGGGGCTTAATGCGCGGGTATCCTCGCTTGCCTTCCAGTGATTCGAGCATCCCTGTTTCTTCCCCGCAGATATAAGCGCCTGCTCCATAGGTCGTATGCATCTCAATGTCGATGCCCTTGCCTAAAATATCCTCTCCCAAATACCCTTTTTCATAAGCTTCCTCCACCGCTTCCTCGAATATGCGGACCCAGTCGATATATTCGCCCCGGATATAGACATAAATCACTTCGACCGACATGGCATAGGCGGCAATCAGCGCGCCCTCAATGAAGAGATGGGGGTTGAATTCAAAAATATTGCGATCCTTGAATGTGCCGGGCTCCGACTCGTCGCCGTTGCAGGCAAGATAACGGGGGCGCTCATCCGGTTCAGGCATAAAACTCCATTTGAGTCCCGCATTAAAACCGGCCCCGCCACGGCCCCGGATATTCGCCGCTTTTACCTCATTCGTTACATTCGTGCGCGACCATTGTTCAGGATTGTCCAGGATCTCGCGGAAGGCACCGTATCCGTCATGTTCCTCATAAACATCAATCTTATGGAGATTCGGAATGTCCGGGATGATAAGCGGTTCGTATGATTTCCAGTCTTCAACCATTATTGTGACAGTTCTTTCTTACGTTTTTCATTTTGACGCATGACCATGGACTCAAATTCCGGCATCTTGCCTTCGCGCAGGTTTTCGATGAGGTTATCGACCTTCTCTTTGGTCAGGTTATTGGCGTACACGCCATTCGTAACCTGCAGCATCGGGGCATACCCACAGGCGCCCAGGCATTCAACTTCCTGGATGGTAAACATACCGTCTTCCGTCGTTTCCCCCGCCTTGATGCCGAGCTCATCTTCGAGGTGATGTAATATGTCATAGCCGCCGCAAACCTGGCAGCTCAGACAGGTACAGACGTCAAGCACATATTTGCCCGTTTCTTCCTTGTAATACTGCGTGTAGAAACTAGCCACCCCGTGCACATGGGCCCGGGGCAGATCGAGGGTATCCGCCACGAGGTTCTGTACCTCCGGCTTTACGTGGCCGTATTTCTCCTGGGCAACCCACAGCACGCGCAGCGTTGCCGCCTTATTGGTCGGAAACTGGGCCTTGATCCGTTCAATTTCGTCTAATTCGTCCTGCGTAAAAGCTAATTCTTGTTCTGCCATAACATTATTTGTCACATTCTCCCATTACGGGGTCGACTCCTCCAATGATTACGACGGTATCCGCAACCATCTCACCGTCTAGAATTTGTTCTAAAATCTGAATATTCTTAAAAGAAGGCGAATTGATTTTCAGGCGCCACGGGTGCCCGGAACCGTCACTTTGGATGTAGTATCCCAGCTCGCCCTTGGCTGCCTCCACGGCGTGGTAGGCCTCCGCACCTTCAGGGGGGCAAATGCCCGTGTCGGTCATCATGAAGTCGTGAATCATACCCTCCATGGAATAATAGACCTCGTCTTTGGAAGGGTAGGCCTGCTTGGCATTATCCGTTCGCACCGGTCCCTTGGGTAGCTTGTCGAGGCATTGCCGGATAATGCGGATACTTTCGTGCATCTCTTCCATCCGTACATAATAGCGGGCCAGGTTGTCGCCTTCCAGCCGCGTGGGGACCTCGAATTCCACTTCGTCATACCGGGCGTAGGGTTCAAAAGTACGCACATCGTAGGCATACCCCGATCCTCTGAGTGTGGGACCGGTGGCCCCGCTTTCCAGCGCGTCCTCTGTTTCCAGGACGCCGACCCCCCTGTTCCGGTCAAAGAAAATTCGGTTGCGGTCGAGCGTCTTATGCCAATCCTTAAGCTCCTGTGGAAATTTGTCGGCAAAATCCTTGATCATGGCCATGGCCGTATCGGTAATATCGTTGGCCACACCACCAATGCGAGCATGCGAGACCGTAAACCGGTGGCCGGTCAGCTGGTCATAAATATCGAGCACCTTCTCGCGTTCCCGGAACGCCCAGATAAAGTAGGAAACAGCCCCGGCATCCATGATCATGGTACCGAGCCAGATCAGGTGTGAAGAGATGCGCGAGAGCTCGCAACCAATCATCCGGATATAATGGGCACGCTCGGGTACTTCCACATTCGCTATTTTTTCAACGGCTGTACAAAGTGCCACGTTATTGGCGTAGGGGGAGAGATAGTCCATGCGATCGGTATAGGGCATGAACTCCTGGTAGGTTTTGTTCTCGGCAATTTTCTCAACGCCCCGGTGCAGGTAACCTACATCAACCTTAACTTTTTCAATAAGTTCGCCGTCAAGCTGCAGGATCAGTCGCAGGACCCCGTGTGTGGCGGGGTGCTGAGGCCCCATATTCAGGACCATCTTGGTATGCAGCGGATCGTCCTGATCCATCATCTCAACGGTGGTATGCTTGTCTTCAAGAGCCTGGTACAGCTTTTCCTGATGTTCCTTAAAGAACTTTGAATCTAACTGATCAGAAATATGTTTTGTATCCATAAATATAACTAACTATTCAGGGTCGGGTGTGGTGCTTGGCAAGTCGATAGAACCCGGGATGCCCAACAGTGGAAATTCTTTGCGCAGCGGAAAGTAGTCGAAATCTTCCGGCATAAAAATACGGCGGAAATCGGGATGATTCGTAAACTCGACGCCAAACATGTCATAGACTTCCCGTTCCATCCAGTTTGCAGACTTCCAGACACCTGTAATGGACTCCACGACCGGATTTTCTTCCGGAAGCCGCACTTTAATAAAGAGATGTTCGCGGGCGCGAAGCGAGATGATATTGTATACCACCTCGAAGCGTTCCCGGGAGGTAAAGCGGTCGATGCCAAAGACATCCGACAGGTATATAAAATGGTGTTCATCTTTCAGGTACCGGCAAATGTCAACGATAGCCTCTGATTCGACGCGTATAAATGTATCGCCGGATGATTGATAGACCTCGATGAACGCATCCGTAAAATCCCCGGATAGTCCGTCGACAACTGCTTGTTGTGTTTCAGATAATTCCAGATCCATATTAAGTATCGAGCATTACAGAGTGTTCAGTACGGATTTTATCCTGAATTTTCATCAGGGCGTGCAAGAGGGCATCGGGACGGGGAGGACAGCCGGATACGTAGGCGTCCACCGGCAGGAAATTGTCGCAACCCTGCACCACGCCGTAACAACGGTGCATGCCGCCGGTTGAGGCGCATGCCCCCATGGCAATACACCACTTGGGGTCAGGCATTTGATCCCAGATGCGGCGAATGGCGTGTGCCATTTTATAATTCACCCAGCCGGCGACGATCATGACATCGCTTTGGCGGGGAGAAAAACGCATCACCTCGGAGCCAAACCGGGCTGCATCGTATTTAGGTCCCGCAAAAGCCATCATTTCAATAGCACAACAGGCCAGTCCCATAGGCATGGGCCATGCGGCATTCGAGCGCGCCCAGTTTGTTAAAGAATCGATTTGTGTGGTGAAATAACCGTCACCGAGTGCACTTTCAATACCCATAAATAAACAGGCTAAGTTAAATTAATTAAACATTCCTTTTTTCATGTCCCAGTTAAGCGTACCCACTTTAACGGTGTAAATTAATCCGATAAACAGCGTGATAATAAAAATGGTCATAGCGACCAGCGTGCCCACCCCATAGTCAAGATACCGTACGGCCCAGGGAAAGACGAACACCACTTCAAGGTCAAAAACGATAAACTCCATGGCTACCAGGTAAAAGCTGATCGAATACCGGTCGCGCGCTTCTCCAACGGGGTCCATCCCGCTTTCATAGGGCTGAAGCTTGGTCTTGTTGGGCCGGGAGGGACCAAGAACTTTTGAGAGCGTCATCAGCAGCAGAGCCAGTACAATGGCAATTACGCCTAAGATTACAATGGGTAAATAATTAGAGAGCATCAGTCAATTTCAATTTATTTAAGTCAGTCGGAAATTAGGGGCCAACGTTCATAATGTCAATGGAAATTAAGGGAGTGAATATAGGATATATTACGCTCAAAACATACAGCCCGCTGAAGGGTTTTTACTATTTAAAACCATTTTAAACAGTGGACGATCACCGTTGAGATATCCGGTTCAGCCTGCAGCCGTCAACAGGTGGAATGGATCAGGGCCCCCGCCGGTTTTGTTTCCCGCAGCTGGTTGTATTTAGCTACGGCCGCCTGGGTCTGCAGGATATGGTACGGAACGTCGTGTTGGGTTAAATACGTTTCAGCCTGTTGGCTTGTTTTTAGCCGTTCGTTGAATCCTTTTGAGAGAACGACTACTTCGGCTCCCTGTTCCAGCAGTTCCCGGACATCGGCGGGTTGAATACCCGGGCTGTGATGCGTGCCGGTTTCGTTCCAGTCCCACTCGCGCGACCCGCCGGGGTAGAGCTTGGCGTCTTTATAATGTTGTCCGCCGCCGACAGAGATTTTTCCCCATTGAATGGAATTAATTCTGGGAGATATGTTTTTATTCTTCTTCATTATAATGAAAGCGGTTTTTCAATTAAACGGGAGATCATCTAAACAAAAAACAGTTAAAATACGTTTAAGAATAAACAGTATATAGTTTACGGGTACCCAAAAAATCAGTAAATTTGTATCCTTTAATCAAGAACTCTAAAAGTAACTCTTATAACCTTGGATAAAATCAAGATGGACATATTAGGGCTTTCTACCAGCCCCAGCAGTGGAGGAGCCTATGCTTTGATTCTAAACGAAGTGCACGGAAACCGCCGGCTGCCTATAATTATTGGTACGTTTGAAGCACAGGCTATCGCTCTTGAGCTCGAGCATATCAAACCGCCACGACCCATGACACACGATTTGTTGAAGAACATGGTCCAGGCATTTGGTGCGGAAGTGCATCAGGTGTTCATCAATGATTTAAGCGAGGGGACATTTTTTGCAAAAATTATTTATGACGACAACGGGGAGGAGCGCGAACAGGATGCACGTCCCAGTGATGCGATAGCGCTTGCGGTACGTTTCGATGCCTCTATTTATGTGGATAGCGAGATTCTGGAGGAGGCCGGCATTGTTTCGGATCCGGAGCATGAGGATGATTTGAGTGCTGCGCCGAAACAACAGAAGCAAACGGAGGAGATGAGCAAGCTCGAAAAACTCGAAAGTGAGTTGCAGACGGCTATCGATACCGAAAACTACGAAAAAGCTGCACGCCTGCGGGATGAAATCCAGAAGCTTAAAAGTTGAAGCCATTGCACAGAACTAATCGGTCCT
>NZ_JBEPWZ010000056.1:0-14445 GCF_041642155.1 Fodinibius sp. | reverse complement strand
TTCATGATCCCAAAACTCCTCCGGATTTTTTACACTATGTTCATACACTTCCTTGTACTCTTCAAACGAATCGATATTCAGCCACATAACAATAAAACAAATTTAAATTGAAAGTAATCCGTGTTCATAAATCCATGTTACAAAATTTAGAGACACAATCAAGGGATTAACACCTAAAAAAGCAAAAAATTATTAACTTTTTTATGCAATTAATTTCGGTAAAATTTCAAATCCTTTAGTCTGGATTATTCACAAAGAAATTTGGTTAGTTCTCTATTTTCCTTGCTTCTCCCGGGTATCTGATCTCCTCCACCATCTCCTGGACTTCTTCCGGCGGATCAGCGGTTACCCTGGATATGACTATGGCAATAATCAGGTTGACGATCATCGCGACGGTTCCGAAGCCTTCGGGGGAAATACCGAACCACCAGTCTTCTTCAAGGCCGCCGCCGAAACCACCCAGCTTGTATTTTATCATATAAAATAACATCAAGACGATTCCGACTACCATTCCCGACACAGCCCCCTGCCGGTTCATCTTCTTATCAAAGATGCCCAGCAAGATGGCGGGAAAAAACGAAGCGGCCGCCAGGCCAAAGGCCAGGGCAACGGTTGCCGCTACAAAACCGGGGGGATTAATACCGAAATAACCCGCTACGAGTACGGCAAATCCGGCCGCAACCCGGGCCCAGATTAGCTCCCCTTTCTCTGTGATTTCAGGTATTATCTGTTTTTTTACCAAGTCGTGGGCAATACTGGTAGAAATAACCAGTAGCAATCCTGCAGCCGTCGACAGAGCCGCTGCCAGTCCCCCGGCGGCTACCAAGGCGATAACCCAGTTGGGCAGGTCGGCAATCTCAGGATTTGCAAGTACCATAATATCCTGATCTATCGTAAGTTCATTGGCATTTTCATTAGCTACATACTGAATCCTGCCGTCATTGTTCTTGTCCGTAAATTCTAAAAGCCCCGTTTTTTCCCAGTTGTCAAACCAGGCAGGCATCTCGGTGTATTCCTCGTTCGAAACGGTTTCAATCAAATTAACCTTGGCAAAGGCAGCGATGGCCGGCGCCGTCGTATAAAGGATTGCAATAAACAGCAGGGCATATCCCACTGATTTTCGCGCATCACGCACTTTGGGCACGGTAAAAAACCGGACGATAACATGGGGGAGTCCGGCGGTCCCCACCATCAGCGCCAGCGTAATGGCCAGTACGTCAACCGTGGATTTTGTCCCGGAGGTATATTCGGCAAAACCCAATTCCACGTGCAGCTGATTTAATTTCTCCAGCAGGTAGGTGCCGGACCCGTCGGCCAGCGTGCCGCCAAAGCCGAGCTGAGGAATAACATTGCCCGTCAACTGAAAGGAAATAAAGAAGGCAGGTACCATATAGGCAAAAATAAGGATACAGTATTGGGCAACCTGGGTGTAGGTTATCCCCTTCATCCCACCCAATACGGCGTAGAAAAAAACAACGATCATTCCAATATAGACCCCCGTGTTAACAGAGACTTCCAGGAACCGGGCAAAAACGACGCCCACTCCCCGCATTTGTCCCGCTACGTAGGTAAAAGATACGATAATGGCACAAATTACGGCGACGGTCCTTGCCACATTCGAGTAATACCGGTCCCCTATAAAATCCGGGACGGTAAATTTACCAAATTTTCTCAGGTAAGGGGCCAGCAACAGGGCCAGCAGCACATATCCCCCTGTCCATCCCATCAGGTAAACGGCTCCGTCGTATCCCATAAAAGAAATCAGACCGGCCATCGATATGAAGGAGGCCGCCGACATCCAGTCCGCAGCTGTTGCCATTCCGTTGGCCAGCGGATGAACGCGGCTTCCCGCGATATAAAAATCACTGGTTGATCCGACTCTTGCCCATATTGCAATACCTATATATACTGCGAAAGTGGCTCCCACCAGTATATATGTCCATGTTTGAATATCCATATGTTGTTATCTATCCCACTGTTGATAAGTTATTCTTCGTAAACATCAAATCTTTTGTCGAGCCTGTTCATAAGCCAGACGTACACAAAAATGAGAACCACAAATACATACATTGATCCCTGTTGTGCAAACCAAAATCCCAGCTCAAAACCTCCCAGCCGTACCGCATTCAACGGTTCGACTAACAGTATGCCAAATATAAATGACACCAGGAGCCATATGCTCAACAGAATACTTACATAGCGGAGATTGGCACGCCAGTATTCTTTCCTGTTTTTTTCCTCTTTCATCACCTTGTTTTTTGATTAACCTATTTGTTATGAGCAGGTGGATTAGCTACTTCTTCTTTGGAGTTTGTATTAATTGTACCGCCAAAAATGCCTTTTCATTCACCATGTCAAACCCGAGTTAAAAATTTCTTTTACAACATAACAATATAATTCAGAAGCGCAAGTGTAAAATAATTGAAAAAAAATCCTGTATCAGGGATCGCATTCACAAGAGCCCGGCACATTCAAATCTCTTATTGCAAAATAATACAATCAGCTTATCTTATGGATTCAGCCTGTTTATCAGCCACAAATCGCGCTTTAAGAATTACTCAATTCCCAATGAATCACCTCAATAATTCCCCGTTTCGCATGAGTTTAACTACCGTTTGTTACCGGGTCGCACTCTTTGCTCTATTTATTGTTATTGCCGCATCAGCGTCCTGCAGCAACGAGGAGCGTGCCACGGCTGTTTCCGGAACCATAGACTATGTGGGGTCGGCAGAAATTCATATCAGACAGCAGCCTCTCCATTATAAATATTCGGATAACATTCGACACCCGGTACAACCCGATGAAAAAGGAACCTTTCAGGTATCCATCCCGGTAGATTCCACCCAGCTCGCGGAACTAACTATTGATGACCAGTCCCACCCACTCCTGCTGCGGCCCGGTCGGGCGCTGACCATCACCATAGAACGGGCAAGCTTCCCGCAATCGGTTGAAGTGGAGGGTTACGAAGAACCCTGGGATGATCGCTATGCCGACTATCTGGAAAAAGAACAGCCCCTCCTTCAGAAAATCCAACGCCAGCTGCCCGCCTTTCGGGAGGCTGATTCAACACAGGTGCTCTCGTTATACCGACAGCGATATGAATTGGCCGAGCGCTATTTTAAAGAGACCCCTTTCGACGATTTCTATCATAAAGCGGTGGGCGAATACCTGGTTAAACGGCTTGAAAATATCACCCACAGGCGCACCCAGTCCGGTTTCCATCCTGAGAAAGAGCGCAAAAACGTCCTGCAAACAGCAAAAGAACTGGATTTTTTCACTTTTCAATCTCTCCATGCCCAGCGAGCGGGCATCAGAGATTTTACCAATGCTTTTGCCAATACCTTTGGCGTTGCCGACAGCCTGGAAGAGGAACTGGGACAACCATTAATGCAATACGATGTCAAACGACTGGGATACGAGACCCTCGATTCCGCCCGCACCTCGGTACTGCAACATATTGATGAACGCCGGGCCCGGGCCTATGCGCAGCTGTACCTTGTCACGGAACGTATCGGCGAAATGCCGTTGGATATAGCCACTCCAAGCTATAAAGCATACCTGGATGAGTATTCGGATTTTCCGCGTTATACGTCTTTTCTGCAATCCTTTTACCGTGAAATCAAGCGTGTTTCCCCGGGAGAACCCGCCATCCCGTTCGCACTGCCGAATGCCGGCGGGCAGACGGTTCGGATGGAGGACTTTCGGGGCCGGTATGTGCTGCTTGATTTCTGGGCCGGCTGGTGTATTCCCTGCCTCGACGAATTCCCGCATATGAACGACCTGTATAACAAATATACCCGCGATGAGTTTGAAATCCTGGCCATATCAATTGAAGAAGACAGCCTTCGCTGGCGTCAATCCATAAATCAGTTTCAAAATCCCTGGCCGCAGCTGTACGGGGGCAACGGGTTTCAGCAGGAAACCTTTTCGGCCTACCGGGGCGGCGGCATCCCCTTTTACATTCTGGTTGGCCCGGAGGGCCATATTCTCCGTTATAATGATGTGCGTCCCTCTTTTAACCTCGACGCCCTGCTGGACAGCCTGCTGAACCAACAGGAACGCTAACCCCATGACCATGAACCGTCACATTCCGCTGCTTCTGCTGCTTGTATTAATTCTTGCGGGGGAGGCCTGCAGTCAGGACAAAAGTGCTGAGACAACGGAAGAAAAGATTTCCCTGGATCAAAAGATCGGGCAAATGCTGAATGTGGGGTTCCGGGGGACAGCTTTATCGGACACCAACCATATTGTGCGTGACATTCAACACTACCATCTCGGCAGTGTTACCTTATTTGATTACGACGTGCCACGGGACACGGCACTGCGCAATATCCGGTCGCCTCAGCAGCTCAAAACGCTCATAAGCGACTTGCAGGCGCGCACTGAAACCCCTCTTTTTGTTGCGGTCGACCAGGAGGGCGGAAACGTAGCCCGGCTCAAACCGGAACATGGATTTCCTGCATCGGTATCGGCCCAATACCTGGGCGAAACAGATGACACCGACAGTACGCGATATTATGCCCGAAGAACTGCCCGAACACTTTCCGAACTGGGTTTTAATCTCAATTTTGCCCCGGTCGTGGATCTGAACATCAACCCCGACAATCCCGTGATTGGCAGAATAGAGCGCAGTTTTTCCGCTGATCCCCAGGCCGTGGTCAAACACGCTTCGGTATATATAGAAGCACATCGCAACTTTGATATAGCCACGACACTCAAACATTTTCCCGGTCACGGCAGCTCAAAAAAAGATTCCCACCTCGGCGTGGTGGATGTCACCGAAACGTGGTCCGAACAGGAACTCATTCCCTATCGCCGGTTAATCCATTCCGGTAGGGCAGACATAATCATGACCGCCCATATTTTTAATGCCGAATGGGATACCGCATACCCGGCAACGCTCTCGAAACCAGTCATTACCGGAATGCTTCGGGACAGCCTCGGCTTCGATGGTGTGGTGGTATCAGATGATCTTATGATGGGCGCCATCCGCAAGGAATACGGCCTGAAGACGGCTGTCAAACAGGCTCTTTTGGCAGGAGTCGACATACTTACCTTTGGCAACAATGCGATCTACGATCCCGAAATCGTGCCTGAGACGCACAATATTATCCGTGAACTCATTGATGAGGGAACGCTTAGCCGGCAACGCATCGACGAATCCTACCGGCGGATTATGGAGTTAAAGAAACAGCTGTTGATACCATAAAACCTTCCCCCTACCAGTCCTGACCCAGCGATGCTTCCCAATACGGGTTCACCTCTTCCCCGAACAGGCGGGTGTATTCCCTGGTGAAAAAGGCTCCGACCAACACAATCTGTACATTGTAGTATATCCATATCAGAAAGACGACGAAAGAACCAGCAGTTTTATAGGCCGGTCCGAGCGTGGTCCCTGACAGGTACCATCCGACCAGCAACTTGCCCCCCATAAAAAGGAGGGCAGTAAAAAGGGCACCCACCGCAATATCGCGCAATCGTACCTCCAGATCCGGCAGAATTCTAAACAACGCTAAAAAAAACACGAATGCCAGTACGACATTCGCGCCGCTGCTGACCAGCTGCATCAGAAACAGATCTTCGGCGCCTAAAAGCAGTGTCAACACCCGTTCCATACCGTAGAGTATGCTTTCTGAGATCAATCCCACCAGCAACAACAGGCTGAGAGCCCCGACAAACAGCAGCGCTTTAAATCGACTCCATAAAAAATGTCCCACTTTTCCGATCTCCGGGTCACGTACCCCCCAAATCATATTGAGCGTGTGTTTTACCTGTGAGAGCAGGGTGGTAGCCCCGAAAAGAAGCGCGGCAACCGCTGCTATCGACGACCAGAATCCGGACGTGCTGTGCGTGGCGGAATCTGCCATCGACTGTATCGAATCGGCGATATTGGGACCCACAACAGCATACAGCGTCTCTTGCAGCTGGGCCTGTCCCATTTCACTCCCCAATACCACACTGAGCAGCCAAACCAGGATAATAATCAGGGGTGCCGTCGAAAAAATGGCATAAAAGGCAATAGCGGCTCCGTGCAGTCCTATATTAAATTGCAGGATCTGTTCATAGGTCTGTTTGAATAGCTTACCTGAATTTTTTATAAATTTCACAACGGTCTCCCAAATGGCTATTTTATAGGTATAGTACAGCTTAGTGCCAACGCTAAAAATAATCTGTCAGCTATCCGATAAGTTAAACCTTAATCAGCATATCTCCCACCCATGATCTTGCGGTACAGCTTCGATTGGTATATACAACAGTTTGACAAGGCTAAAGAGACGGCGGAGAATTTCCTCCTCTCCGTGGACGATGCCTATTTTCTGAAGCCTCCGGCCCAAAAAAAATGGTCCGTTGCAGAATGTTATCATCATCTTATCAAATTCGGATATATATATCATCGAAACTTGAGCCGTGCCCTCCAAAAAAACAGGAAGAGAATTCACAATGTGGACCAATCCTTTCGACCCCGTTGGCTGTGGAAAAAGGCCGCCGATTTTTTTGAGCCGCCTTATTCTTTCAGGTTAAAAACAATGTCATCAATGGAACCTGAGAGTACAGCCGACTACAACCGGGTTGAATTGTTGGACGAATTTATAGAACTGCAGGATAAATTTACAGCCCAGCTTGAACATGCCAAAAAGGAACATGTTGATTTAGGCGGGACCAAAATTTCGCATCCGATAGTGGGCTTTCTTAAACTCACCCTCTCGGAATATTACCTGTTAACCATTGCGCACCAGCACCGGCACCACTGGCAGGCAGAACAAACCTTGTCGATTGTCAGGGAAAAGTACAAAAGCGCACGTGTGGAATGAATATGTATACATAATTATTTCTCTGATACTACGTTTATCCTATAAGAAAATGGTTAATATCTTGTTAGGTAATCGAAACAAATGACAGAATAGTTCTGTCCGAGACGATGCCATGGAGAGGATTCATGCACCGGATATGGATATTGAAACACACGGTATAGTGTTATCGCCGATACGAAATTATCGAGGCACAAGCTGCCATACACCCCTCAACGATGAGAAGTCTTTATTATGACGACCTTCGATCCCGAAACTGCTGAAATAAAATTTTCCATTGCTGATGCCGCAACCGATCTGTATGTCGAAGGCAACGGTCATTTTCTGATTAAAGATGTCGCAAAAATCGTTGGTATTGATCCTGCAGATGTCTTTAATTATTTCCCGAACAAGCAGGCCATCCTCCAGTTTTATTACACCGCGATCATCTATCGCTATCGGCTGATGATCGATGAAATCGACCACTTCGAATCCTACACGCTCGGCGAAAAGCTTTCCAACTTTGCATATGCCAGCTTCGATATGCTGGATGAAAAGAAAGCCTTTGTGAAAGACACCTTCCCGGGGCTTATTTTACACTCGCGCACCAGGACTGATTTTGAAAAAGAGACAGAGAACCTGCTCCGGCAGCTGCTGGAGGACGATCCGCAAATGCCGGCCAGTTCGTCCGCCCTCATGAACGACTATTTTTACGCCTTACTGCGAAATAAATACCTCCGGCTGATCCGCTTCCGCCTGTCCGATACCAGCGAAGATCATGAACTCACGATGGAACTTACAGATAAGCTGGCGACTTTTTTGCAGGAACTGCTGTATAGCTCCGTTCTTGACCAGGGGTTTGAGCTGGGTAAGTTTTTATATGCCAACCGGAAACATTTTTTATATGAGATTCCGGTTGTTAAACAGATTTTTTCCAAAATAGAAATTCGATAGTTTATGAACGACGATTTTCCATCCTCCAAACTTGAACGCGGTAAAATATTTGCTAAAGCAGGCCTTAAAGTCGGCACCAACTACGCCAAGCGTTATCTAAAAAAATCCATGGGGCAACAGGAGAGCGATGAAGAGGGGCGCCAGTTCCATACCGACAATGCCCGGCAGGTGTTTAATGAATTTACCAAGCTACGCGGAACAGCACTGAAAATCGCCCAGTCGCTGAGTTTGGATGAGGGCGTCCTGCCCGGTGAATTTGCCGAAGTGATGAGCGAAGCCCAGTATAGCGTGCCGCCTATTAACAAGGCGCTGGCGCGGTCGATTATCAAAAAAGAGCTGGGGGATTACCCCGAAGCGTTATTTTCACATTTTGAACCGGAGGCTATTGCTGCGGCCTCGATCGGTCAGGTGCATGAAGCCCGTCTACGCGATGGACAAAAAGTCGCCGTTAAGATCCAGTATCCGAATGTGCGTAATACCATCCACTCGGACATGGCCATGGCCAAGTCACTGGTCAAGCGTCTGGCCAAACGGGGAGCCAACCTTGATGACTATTTTGATGAGGTAGAAGCAACCCTGATGGAAGAAACCGACTACCGGCGGGAAGGCGAATATATCGAGTATTTCCACCGGCGGTTCTCCGGGGAATCGGTTGTCACGCCCCGCTGGATCGAAAAATTGTCCTCCCGTAAGGTGCTCACGATGACGTTTGTGGAAGGAAAGCACCTGAAGGAGCTGTTGGAAACAGATCCTTCCCAGCAGCAGCGCAATCACTTCGGACAGCTGCTATGGGATTTCTTTCACGATCAGGTAGAGCAGCGAAACTTTATTCATGCCGATACCCACCCGGGCAATTTCTTTTTCCGGGATGACGGCCGGCTGGGGGTCATTGACTTCGGGTGCGTCAAGAAATTTGATGAAGAGTTTACCCAAAACTACATGCAGCTGCTCCCGATGCATCTGGAGGGAGATGAAAAAGCGATCCGGGACCTCTATACCCGCCTGGATATCATCAAGGCAGATCCTGATAACCCCAAAAAGGAAGAGGAGTTCTTCCAGTTTTGCAAAAACTACGGCAACACTTTTGCCCGTCCGTATATGGGGGACCACTTCGATTTCGGCGATCCCTCTTTCAAGCGGCGAATCAATCATTACGCCAGGAAAATGCCGATTATGAATGAACCGCGCGGCGATAAAAACTTTATATACAGTACCAAAGTCCACATGGGCCTCTATAGCATCCTGATGAAGCTACAGGCCCGCATAGACACGCGCCGGAGTAAAGAGATTACGAAGCAGGTGCTGGGTGAGATGAAAAGTGATCCGGCGATCTGAATCACACTGATGCTGCGATGATATGAGAACCTACCCTTCTTCGGCTTCTTTTTCCCCGTTGAAAGCTTCAAATACCATTTTTAAATCGCTGGCCACTTCCTGCTTCGTACGTCCTTCAATACGATGCCGCGGAATCATGGCCTTGATCTCTCCGTCCTGAAAATATGCGAAAGCCGGAGAGGAGGGGGGATATTCGCTGAAATACTCGCGGGCCCGGGCCGTCGCCTCGTTATCCTGTCCGGCAAACACGGTAACCATGTGATCCGGCGTATTTTCCGATTCTTCCAGGGCTATCTTAACCCCCGGGCGGGCATTCCCGGCCGCACATCCGCAAACGGAATTAATTACCATCAGCATAGTGCCCTCGTTATATTCTTTCATTGCGCGATCGACATCTTCAACGGTCTTCAATTCTTCCACGCCCAGGTCTGTCAGCTCTTCACGCATCCATGAAACATCCGGTCCAGTTCCTAATCCAAATTGCATAATAAAATAGTCTTTAATGTTTTCCAGCTATCATTAAATAGTTAATATAACAACCTTTTATGAAGTATTGAAGAAGAAAACGCTCCACAGCCGCCCGCGGAGCGTTTTCTCACCTTTCTGTTTATAACTTCTTAACCCTTAACCGATGCCAGTATTACGTAGCCTCAGCATAATATTCATTCACCTGGTCCCAGTTGACCAGGTTCCAGAAATGTTCGACATAGTCGCCGCGCTTATTCTGATAATGCAGATAGTACGCGTGTTCCCAGACGTCGACGCCCAAAATAGGAGTCAGGCCATTCATATAGGGACTGTTCTGATTGGCCGTGGAGAGTACTTCGAGGCTGCCATCGTCTTTGACACACAGCCACCCCCACCCGGACCCGAACTGGCCGGTTGCGGCGTTACTGAGCGTTTCCTTAAAATCAGCAAAACTTCCGAACTCGTCGTCAATTGCTTCAGCAATATCGCCGGTAGCAGCTCCGCCGCCGTTCGGAGAGAGGATCTTCCAGAATAGTTTGTGGTTAGCATAGCCACCGCCATTGTTAATCACTGCCTGGCGGATATCCTTGGGAACATCATTAATACGTTGTAAAACCTCTTCAATCGGGAGGTCAGCAAATTCATGTCCTTCCAGGGCGGCATTCACCTTGTTGGTATATCCCTGATGGTGCTTGGTATGATGAATCTTCATGGTACGCTCATCAATATGAGGTTCCAATGCATCGTAGTCGTATGGGAGGTCAGGTAATTCGTAAGCCATAATTGTTACAATTTTAAAATTTTAGAGTTCGTAAAATAATGGTGTGTTTAAATAATATAACTCTTTATAAATCAAGGAGTTAAATTTAGCATCTTATTAGCACACTCCCAATCAAAAACGACGACTATTTCGTTCCAATTTTAGAAAATTAAAAACTAATCGCTTAAAACGGAGAAATCCTTCGCAAATTCATCTATTTTACTTTTCTTGTCACAAAAACCTTTAGCGATTAAATTGTACCATGAGTCGAGATTACAACGTAATTATTATTGGCAGCGGACCGGCAGGTTTTTCGTGTGCCATGCAAAGTTCCAAATTTGACCAACAAGTATTGGTTGTCGAATCGCACGAAGATTACCTGGGCGGTACCTGGATTAATACCGGCACCGTGCCCAGTAAAGCGCTGCGCGAGGCTGCCAAGACGATCCTGGAATTCAACAGCCAGTTCGGTGACCACGAGAACAAAAAGCCGTATGAGCGGTTTCGTATGGCGGATCTGTTGCAGTACAAGCAAGAGATACTGGAAAAGGAAAACCGGAAAGTAAAAAATGATTTCATCAACAATAAGGTGGACGTGGCCCGTGGATTCGGCCGACTGAAAGATAAACATACTGTCGAAGTCGAAACCCATTTGGGCACGACGGAAACCTACAGCGCCGACTATATTCTGCTGTGTACCGGCAGCAGTCCCACTGAACCCGAATCCTTTGAAATCGATCACAACAAAATCCTGGATTATAAATCGATCCTCGACCTTACGCATATTCCACGACGGTTGGTCGTTATCGGTTCCAGTGTCAGCGCGTTCGAATACGCCACCATCTTTGCGTCACTGGGCACGCGCGTGACCCTGCTGAACGAGCAACAGGATTATCTCCCTTTTTTAGATCATGAAATCAAGGATCACTTTAAACGAGCCCTTGACAACAGGGGTATTAGCATTAAAAATAATGTGTCGATACATGATGTGGAATTCAATGCCCTTCGCAATAATACAGAGGTCAATTTTAAAGATAAAACCGGCGACCAGCAGCTCCAGGTTTTAGAAACCGAACACGTCTTATATATGGGCGGGCGCAAACCCAATGTAGAAAATCTAAACCTCGATGAGGTGGGAGTTCAAACAGATGCCGCTGACTTTGTGGTCGTCGATGAAGCCTATAAGACAAGTATTGACAATATATATGCGGCCGGTGATGTCATAGGCTTTCCGAGGCTGGCCTCCGCATCCTTTACTCAGGGCCGGCTGGCAGCATGCAATATGTTTAGCATTTCCAGCCTGGAAATGCCCGAACAGATTCCGTATGGCATCTATACCATTCCGGAAATTTCGAATATCGGCATGACCGAACAGGAAGCGCAGGAAATGGACCTGGATATTACCATTGGCCGGGCCCTCTTCAGCGAAATTACCAAAGCGGATATGACGAATCACAGAGAGGGATTGCTCAAGCTCATTTTCCGAACCGACTCCTTCAAACTGCTGGGCGTTCATATTCTCGGGGATGAGGCCGCCAATCTTATTCACCTGGGACAGTCGGTCATGGCTCTGGACGGAGATGTCCGGTATTTCATACAGCATGTCATGAACTATCCCACCCTGAGTGAAGCCTACCGCATAGCTGCTTTCAATGGCGTCAACCGCGTATATCAAAATGGGGTAAAATACCGGAATATCCTGGGAGAGCGGGATGATCAGTGTTGAAGTTTGAATGTCAAATTTTGAGTTATCCTTTTTGTGGATTTTTCAGAGCCTCTCAAAATTTGAAGGAAAGACTTCGCCCGACCTATTCACGCGTAAATGCAAATAACCAGGTTATCTGGTGAATAATCCGGCATCCTCTATTCAGGAATTACCGATAGCCGACAACTGATAACGACTTCCCTATTACACGTAGTGAATGGCCATTTTGAGCCCGGTGGCATCGGTCGGCGGATCTTCAGGGATCGTTTTGATCTCCCGATTCAGCGAATACCGGGCAAACAGGGCCAGGACCATGGCATCCACGATATCGTCTTCATCGACCTGGTTCCGGCGATATTCCTCTTTGATATCCCGGAAAAAGTCGTCTGCATATGCACTTTCCTCTTTGATAAGGTCCAGGCGGTGACGCAATCCCTTCTTGGTCGCTTTTTTCTGCAGGATGGGATTCCCACCGTTCAGTTTTTGAAACAGCAGCTCCGGGTGACTTTCAAATACCTTCTCCCTAAGTGCTTCATCCTGCTGCAGGTACTGGTCAACAGCTTTAATATCAGGGGTAATGTTCCATGACTGGATCGATACTTTCTTACCAGTCACCTCGTAGCTGATCATGGATGCTTCGCCATAGGTGGGAGCGTGCAGGACCTGCCGAATGGGAGGATTAAATACGCTGGCCGTATAGTCGACCCCCAAAACATCACGGAGCATACGGTCACATTCCCGCACATAGGCTTCTTCCTCCAGCCCGATGGGCACATCAATAAAGATACGGTCATATGTTTCAAAATAGGCTCCCAGTTCCCGGTCCGATTCCAACAGCCAGTACCCTGCATGGTCCTCATCCAGCGATATGGCGATCCATCCCGCCCTGCAGCCGTCAATACCCAAGGTTTTCAAACTTTTTCCTCCCTTTGTCTTTGTTTTTTGTTATTCGTGTTCTTTCCCCACCCCTCTCTTTAACCGGATATGCAGCTCGTCGAGCTGCTCCTGATCGACATAAGCGGGACTGTTATCCATAAGGCTCTGTGCCTTTTGGTTTTTGGGGAAAGCGATGACATCCCGAAGGCTGTTGCCTCCCGAAAGGATCATAATGATTCGATCCACTCCCAGCGCTATGCCGCCGTGCGGCGGAACGCCGTATTTAAAGGCCTCGAGCAGGAATCCAAATCGTTCTTCCGCCTCCTCTTCATCAATGCCCAGGAGTTTGAACATACGCTTTTGCAACTCCCGGTCATGGATACGAATCGAACCGCCGCCAATCTCGTATCCATTCAGTACCAGGTCGTATGCGCGTGATCGCACAGAAGCCGGATCCTCATCCAGCCGCCCCACGTCCTCGGAAATCGGGGCCGTAAACGGGTGATGCAGGGCCTGGTATCGATGGTCTTCACGGCTCCACTCTACGAGCGGAAAGTCGGTCACCCAAAGGAACTCAAATTCATCTTCATTAATTAGGTTATGTTCTTCACCCATCATCAGGCGCAGCTTATTCATCTGCTGGTACACATCGGGGCTGGCTCCCGCCAGAATAAGCACCAGGTCGCCGGTCTCCGCATCAGCCCGCTCAACCATGGCTTTCACGGTTTCTTCTTTCAGAAATTTCTCAACGCTGCATTTTACGCCGTCCTTCTCGTTCAGCTTGATATAAATAAGTCCCCCCGCCCCTGTCTCTTTCTGAACGCGTTCGGTGAGCCGGTCAATGGCCCCGCGACCCATGCCCCCCTGTCCCGGCACGGTGATACCCAGCACGGCGCCGCCCTTCTCAACGGTGCCGGAAAAAATATTAAATTCAGAATCTTTGACCAGCTCCGAAAAATCGGCAAACTCCAGTCCAAAACGCGTATCCGGCTTATCCGTGCCGTAGGTTTTAATCGCCTCATCATAGGTCATTCGCCTGAACGAGGTTTCAATCTCCCGGCCGATGGTTTCTTTCATCAGCTTCTGCATCAGCGCTTCGGTATTGGTCATCACAGCCTCTTCGTCGACAAACGACATCTCCACATCGATCTGTGTAAACTCGGGCTGACGGTCGGCCCGCAGGTCTTCATCCCGGAAACATTTTACGATTTGGAAATAGCGGTCGAAGCCCGAAACCATAAGCAGCTGCTTATAGGTCTGAGGACTCTGGGGCAATGCAAAAAACTTACCGGCATTTACGCGGCTGGGCACCAGGTAATCGCGCGCGCCTTCCGGGGTACTTTTCATCAGCACCGGTGTTTCGACTTCCACAAAATCGCGATTATGATAGAAAGAGCGAACCGACTGGTAGAAATCGGAGCGAAGAACCATATTTCGCTGGAGATCGGGGCGGCGCAAGTCCAGGTAGCGATAGGTCAACCGGATCTCTTCACCGGTGGCAATATCTTCCTTGATCTCAAAAGGTGGGGTTTCCGCTTTTGAGTAAATCCGGAGATCCG